>NZ_JAMAUK010000050.1:0-16317 GCF_023714395.1 Niallia sp. MER 6
CTGTCTACGCTTAAAGACTAAAGTTACCCTCAGTCCTCCAAGACTCGCTACGAGCGAATGGCTAGTTCTTACTCGGCGGGAATCCCACCCGCTATATGATACGACCTAGGCTCGGCCGCACAACTGCCCTGTTTCTTTCACAAGTTTTTTTCATTTATTACAGATATGGTTATATAAAACCGGCTCACTATCTGTACATCGAATATGCTAATAATTACCAGAAGATAATAGTTAGTTAATCATATATAATACATAACGTATATAAGTTATATATGCATAAAATTGTCTCTACCCATTCAATTTTATTCAATTTTGCTTATATTCTATTCATCATAAAAGGAAAAGAGTAAATTTTTTTCTTTTGTGATGGATTATACACATTGTAGTATGTGACGGCTAAAAAGGTAACATCTAATTCTGCTAACCAATCAGCAGATGCTCCAAATTTAGAAAGCATCTCAATACGAAATCCCTTCTTTTTGACTTTCTTCACAAAATTCATTCCTAACCAAAACTCTTTAACCCTGTTATTCATTTTTGACTCTTATAGCCAACATGCAGAGTAATTAGTAATAAAACAAAAAACCCTTAACTACCTAATTTAACCTTTAGTTAAGGATTTTTCCAATTTATTACTTATACAAAATCCTTCTTTCACTAAACTGTCCCTTTAACGCCATAAGATCTAAGAAAAAACTTTCCTTTTTAAAGGAAAGCCCCCAAGGTTTAAGTACATTTCTTCACAAAGTGGTGAAAATACTTTTTCAATTTACTGATTCTATAGCATTAGGAAAAATTATCTTTAAAGCTTCTCTATTCAATCCATTTTTACCAGTCCAACAGCAAACTGGATATGTCCAATCATTTTTATAATGATTGGGCTCTTCCCTTTCAACAAATGGAATAAACTTATTAATAAAACCTGGATATTCTTTATTTGATAATATAGAACAATAACCTAATATTTGTAGTAATACCTCCCTTTCCTCTTTATTTGATTTAATAATTTTAGTAAGTGCTTTTTCCAAATCTCTTATTTTTCCTTCAGGAGGGAGTTCATTTATAGCAATTAATATCTTATTCAAGATTTCATAATCTTCTGAGGTAGGTACCAGTTTTTTTGAATTTGAGTATTGATTCAAATCAAAGGCTATATATAAAGGGTCTAAGTGACGTATTCCACCCCATTTAAATCTTTCAAAGTTAAGTATATTTAAATCTTGTCTTTCTTGGATTTTACTACTATATGATCCACAATAAATACAATAACTTTCCGCCCCTGTAAATGTGTGTTTTAATAGATGCTTACCGACTATGTAAGACCCTAAAGCGGATCGGAGGTCAAGTCTTCTTGTAGATAAACTTGCAATGAATTGTTCAATAATTTCCTTTAAATCTAATATATTTACTAATTCATTAACATTATGGATAATTTCATCATGGGATAGTTCTATTGGTTCGAACATAATCCTTGCTTCTTTGGCGTATTCTAATTCCTCTTTACTAAGGTGGGTATTTGTCCATCCAGTGGTAGACCAATAACGCTTAAAGAGTATTTTAACTGCTTTCTTATCAACCATATTTAAATTTAAACCCCTATCTTGTTTGATTAAGTAATTGAACTATATAAAAAAGACGATGAAGTTAATTATATCTGCATCAGTATATATAACAAAATCTACCTTTAACATATTGTCTTAAGGTGTATGTAATTGCTAATAAATATAATATTTCAATGCAAATTGTGAGGAATCCTTCTGCAACATAAAGAAAAAGCCTTCCCTTTTATTAAGGAAAGACAATTAAATTATCCCTGACGTAATATCTTTTGAAACATTCTCGGTTGATGTTTTTCAAAACCTTTTATCAATTCTTTTCCAAAAATAGTGATGGTTCTTTCCCAAGGGTGTCCCAATAATCCCCATTCAAAATTCTTATGAATAAAAAAGTAATAATCACCGTTTGGAAAGATGGGTACTGTCCATTCATCAAACTCACTTTTTGAAAACTCTAAACGAGGGTTTATCCAATAACCTGGATGCTGCCAATCTAACGCATTGAATCGGCTACACTAAGTTGGACAGAATTTATAAGGGCTAGTACACTAAACATACTAACCCAAAGGAGCTTGGTACAATGCCGCGCCAACGTAGAACTTTTACAGCTGAATTTAAACTTCAATTAGTAAAGCTATATGAAAATGGAAAGTCCCGTGCGGATATCTGCCGAGAGTATGAAATCACACCATCCGCATTAGATCGTTGGATTAAAAATCATCAAGAAACTGGATCCTTTTCTGCGAAAGATAATCGTACAGAGGAAGAGAACGAGTTAATGAGATTGCGCAAAGAAAACCAACGCTTAATGATGGAGAATGACATTTTAAAGCAAGCTGCGCTGATCATGGGACGAAAATAAATGTGATTCGAAATAACACACACAAATATTCAGTATCAGCAATGTGTAACGTCCTCCATATACCCAAAAGTAGTTACTACTATCAAGCCAATTTGCGCGAAAAAGAAGCCCATGAAAGAGAAGAAGTGGAGCTTTCCAGTGAAATTCAACGCATTTTTAAGGGAAGTAGATGTAACTATGGTACCCGCAAACTCAAAGTAGAGTTAAAGAAGCAAAACTGGATCGTTTCTCGTCGTCGAATCGGTCGGATTATGAAACAACTAGGCTTGGTATCGAATTATACGGTGGCACAATACAAGCCATATAAACAATCCAGTAATGAAGCTCCTACCCGAAACGAGTTACAACGTCAGTTTAACCAAGAAGAAGCATTAACAGTAGTTGTAAGTGATTTAACATACGTCCGTGTCGAGAAAAAATGGCATTACGTATGCTTATTTGTCGATCTTTTCAACCGAGAAATTATTGGCCATAGTGCTGGTCCAAATAAGACAGCTGACCTGGTATATAAAGCTTTGGCAAGCATTAAAGGTAACTTGCATAACATTCAAATGTTTCATACAGACCGAGGAAAAGAGTTTGATAATAAACTACTTTCCGAGGCTTTAGAAACATTTGGGATTCAAAGATCTTTGAGTACAAAGGGATGTCCATACGATAACGCCGTCGCCGAAGCCATGTTCAAAGTCTTCAAAACGGAATTCGCAAATGGAGCCCTTTTTACTTCTCTTGAACAGCTAAAACTGGAATTAAATGATTATGTTCATTGGTTTAACCATATTCGAATTCATGGAACACTCGGTTACTTAACGCCAGTAGAATTCAAGAGACAGGCCTTATAAAAGTTGTCCAGTTTGGTGTTGACATTCCAAACCATTCGATAGTTTAATTAGAATGCTAACTTTCTTTATATTTTCTATATAAAAGCAAGGGAAGTTATTTTTTAACGCTTAGAAAGCTGGAAGATACAAACCAAGAGATCCAGAGTTACACCAATTCTCACTTTAAATGAGACATGAATGCTTTAAACAAATTAGAAAACAGCAATAAGCAGTTCTTAAAAAGCCGGAAAGAAATATTACCTGATCTTATGGTTTTAAAACTTACATCCTTCTCAAGAATATTATTCATTTAGTAATTTAAAAATAGCCCCGGCTATTTTTTTAGCCAGAGCCTTTTCCTATTACTTATCCAATGATTGACCAGCTAACCATTGCATCAAGGTAGTAGTCTTACCATTAATATTCTTTGAAACCTCATTATTATACACATAGATCCAAGACCAGTGTCCATCGTATTCATATGGTGAACCATCTGTTTTTTTGTACAAGCCTGTAGTATCGACCACCTTATCAAACAGAGACATATGAACATCTTTTGCTCCTGCCTCAATTAGCCGGTTGTATGTTGGAATGACATACTCACTAACAGGCACAGTTGTATCAGATTTAGCTGATATGAACCAGATCGGAAGGTCTTTCATGCTCATAATTTCTTCATCCGTAATTAGAGTATCCTTTAAAGCCTCGCAAGTTGGAAATGCTGCTGCAAAGTATTCTGGATAGTCCCTGATCATCAACATGGTCATATAGCCTCCGTTTGAATCTCCACCAATAAGAATCCGATCTGTTTCAATGTCTTTATTCTTAGATACATAGTCTTTAATGAGTGACATAAGTGCATCTTCATATTTCGACGTTCCGTCGCCGAATCCTGTATTTCCGTCCATCCAGTAAGTCGGAGTCTGCGGTGCCAGTACATAAGCACCATTAAAATAGGATTGAATTTCTTCCGAAGCGAAGTTAACTGCCTTATTTCCAGAAATCGCAATTGTTGGATCTATGCCACCTTCACCCATGCCATGAAGCCAAATAATCAATGGGTTCTTTTGCTTGTCCTTTGCTGGTTTATAGTCTGCATAGGTTAATGTTATATCACCATAGGTTGCTTCTCCAGTTCCGAAGTCATCTACCAGTTCTCTTACTCCACCAGTAAATGTGTCAGCAACCAAGCCAGAAACATTGCCAGCTGGTGTAAGAATGTTTTTTTGCTGGGTAATAGTGTAATCGTTGTCAACCCAGTCATTTAAAGATGTGGTCATATTGTAGTTCATGGGTGAGCTCAAGGTAACAGTCGGTCCTACTTCCATTTCTAGCACAGCATATTTTCCTGTTTTAAGTGCTGGATTTCCATTTTTGTCTGCTACAAAAGCTTTAGTGACCTTTCGGTATCCTTCCTCTATAAAAGGATTTTGTAGCCGGCTATCACTCCTTTGCACATGTACATTGAATGTTTCTGTTGTTATAGAGTTTAATGGAACCGGCCTGCCCAAATCTACAATCACTTTCGTAATTGCTGGACCCCAGTCTTCAATTTTAGTAACTGTCTGATAGGATGCAGGCTTAGTTTTTACTTCCTTGGCTTGTACCCCTTCACTAAACGAAAGAGTTGTACCAGCAGCTATTGTACATAACAATGCCATTTTTGCATGTTTCTTAAATCCTTTTAACATGGTCTTTACCTCCTGAATTAGAAGAATATTCACCCTTTTTTAGAAGCGCTTACATTTATTCTGATAGAATGCTAATCTTAAATCATGTCATTTATTATCTTGTTTATGGTCAAATCCTGACATTTTTAAATAATTATAGTAGGTTATATTCTAGGTTTACTTTTTCCTTTAGATATTTTTATTCTCTTACCGATATTGAGAAGGACTAAGCCGATAAACGTTCTTGAAGACTCTATTATATGATTTCTCGTTCGGGAATCCATGATTAAGGGCAATCTTGATAATTGGATGATTGGTATTCATCAATTCAGGTAAAGATTTCTCCAGGCGTATTGCATTTATGTAATTCAGTAACGTTATTCCTGTGTGCTTCATAAAGAAACGTGAAAGATATTCCTGTGATAAATTAAATTGGTTCGATAGAACCTCTAGAAATAAATTTTGCTGATAGTTTTCTTTTATAAAACTGGTAATAAAGGTCAGCCGTTCTATATATTTCTGGGTTTGAATCTTGCTGCTATTCTTTTTCGGTATCTTAAAATGCTTTAACAAATGATAGGTTAGCTCATAAGTTAAACTTGTTACTTTTATACATGCTAAAGGGTTGTTTTCGGATTCAGTATAGGCATTGATAATACAATTCAAAATTTTTCGTAGCTCAGCAAACTCTCTCTTATTCTGGTTTTTTCCCTGTCCCATTGAAGTACAGTCAAACTCCACCTGGTCAATATCAGGATATACTGTTTTTAAAAATTCATGTGCAATAAAGAGCGTGACAGCTTTTCTGTTTTTTCCCCTGTTGACTGAAAAGGAATGGATGGCATTAGAGTTTATTACAACAATATCCCCTGCTCCAGATTCATACTCCCTTCCATCAATATAGATCTTGTCAATCTTCCCTGAAAGAACATAGGAAATTTCAACACTCTCATCCCAATGCCTTGGGATAAATATCTGATTATCTGAAGTATGAAAAATCATCTTTAAGGGCAATTTCTTATGGGGTTTGATTAACTCATAGCTATATTCCATTACTATGCCTCCAACTTATCTTCCTTCTTGTTTATTTAAATAAGGACAAAAAGGAACATTCAATTTAATCTTGTTAACACATATTAAAAAATCAATTTATATCGGAGCACGTAATTAGCCTTTGATTTCTTATTCCAGTCTTAATAATTCTTTCTATAATAAATGCCTTTTTACTATACTTCAAGCTTAATACTATTAAAGTTCATCCAGGATATTTTGTCAAAAGGTTTACCTCTCCTGCTTTCATTAAGACTTAAAAAAAAATCACCTGCAGTCAACCTCCCTTTCAAAAGTTTGACTACAGGTAACAGAAATTCAAAAATTAAATATTCTAAAGAATATTGGACTAAAATCAAATACCAAATTCCTTTTTTAACTTATTTTCATAGTTTTCATTAATATATCTTCTAATAAATTCATTCCTTTTTATTAAATCTTCTTCTTTTCTAAATATACCTACCTTTTTTAATCTCTCGCTGTCAGGTTTTGTAGTCCACAATTCGATTGCTTCATTTTCTAGTGCTGCTTCTACCCTTCTTCTTACTACCATTTCTTTAAATTTAGTTTCTTTTTGTTCTTCTGGAGATGGTAATTTTGGTATTTGCTCGATTATCAAATCATAATGGTTCTTTATCTCTTCAATTTGAGAAACAGCCACTTGATTGAATGTCTTTCTTAATTCTTCACTTAATTGTGCTTTTAGAGATTCAAAATCACCATCAAAAGAAGAAGGTCCTACATCGTTATTAGGAAATCCTCTTAGATTAAAATGATTGCCTAAATCATCATAAATTGCTGCCAATGACCACTTTTCTTCTCTGCGCTTTCTTATAAAGATAGCAATTTCAAGATCTAATTCATCATAAACTTTTTCCTTAGTATCTTCAGTACGGGCAACATAATGAATCCTTTTGCTCTCTAGTGCCTTAAACCAACCATCAATTGTATTGATATGGATTGTTTCGTTTCCAACCGATAACTTTATTTGTTCTGTAAAATCACTTATTTTCCAATAATTCATAGGTGCACCCCTCCTTGGTATTATTTATACTAGGTAACTTAATTTTCTGGTGAACTATTTTAGCCTACATGTAAGTTACTCTCCACATGTAATCCCTATTTAAACTATATCAAATAGTTTAGTCTGCAGTCATTAATAAAAACAACTATGAAACAATTTTGGTCAATCCATACATGTTGGCTACAAAAGTAATTTGTAATGCCAATATAGATTACATATATTAAACAACTTACCTCTAATTTCTTAAATACGTCCAATCTAATAAACTTTTACTTTCCAAAGTTCTTAAAATAACTATCTATTGTATTTATATGGTTTGTATCGATTTTAACCAATAACTTAATTTGCTCTGTTAAACGATTATCTACCATAACACAAATATTCGCCCCTTATGATATTATGTAAACTAGATATTTTATTATCTAGTGGGCTTTTTAATCTACATGTACTCTATACAACACAAATAGACCACATTCCGAATAAATTAAACTATTTAATTGATAGTTAGCAACTCAAAAACTTCAAAATAATCTAAGTTTGATTAATACATATTGACCACAAATGATACTCGATATAATTATAGATTACATATACTTAACAATTTCTTCTATAACATTTTTTTGCACAGGCAACCTAATAATTTATTTTGTACAAAGATAGCTTCAAAACACCAATCCATTCGTAACCTGGATTGGTTTATTTCCATCTAATAATATTATCGGCTATTAAAATACTCTCATTTCCCAACAATCCAAAGACCCACTCCGCTTTGTTATTATGTAAACTAAGAAGCCTGATCACTTGTGGCCTTTTTAAATCCACAAGTGATCCACTTTGCACATATGAACCACATTTTAATCTAAATAAAAAACTAAAAAAAACATCACTAATATAAACAAATAAATAGTAACTATAGATGATACTTCACATGTTTACCACAAATATCATGTAATATAACTATAGATCACATGTATCAAACACCCCGTATATTTTTGTACGCTATTTGTGGTCAACTAAACGCATGCAGTCTATTCTTAATAGACTGTAGTACACCAATGCTCTGCATTTAATACATATGTAGTCAGATAGTTATAGAATAGTTGTACACCACATAAAACATATACTCCACATTTATATAAAAAGATTATATGTATGTAAGGTATATATGGACTATTTACACTTATTTTACTAGATTACTACATTATTTCACAATGAAAATTTCAACTACAAAAAATTCCCCATCTTTAAAATAGGGAATTAATCATCGTCATCATCATCAAAATCCAAGAAGTTTTTCTGAATAAAGCTACTTGTAGTTGAATTCACTTTAAACGTGTTTTTTTGTTCTTGAACCTTTTCGGTAGGTTTTTCTTTAGCTTGCGGAATATCTTCACCTAATGGAAAAGGGGATCCTGGCTTATTTACTACATGATATATTAATTGACTCAAGAGAGATTTTGTATAACTTGAATTCAACCAATTTATTTGATCTATAGTTAAATCAGGAGGAAGGGGAATGTCTACTGTTTTTTCTCCACTTTCCTCCAAGGATTCCTCTATGGCCTTTACAAAGAGGGGGGCAATTTCTCTGCTAAAATTTCTTCCTAACATATTTTTGCGTTTGTTTAAATGCTCAATGACTGACTTTGGTGTGTTTTGTGGTAGACGAAAAGATATTGTTTTACCAGTTTCATAAAAATCCACCGTTTATCACTCACTTGTCGCAGCTGCTTCGTCAACAGATATACCTTTGCTGTCTGCGTACATCATTAATATCTTAAAGTAAGCTCTAGCAATCATCCAAACACTTTCATCAGCAGATACAAAGCGAAGTGGATAATTTTTATCAGATTGATTTATATCTGTTAAATACGGTTTTAATACCACTGAACCTCCACCAATTTGATAAGCTAGACGAATGTCTGGAACATTTCTCCACAATTCTTTAATTAATTTGTATTCTTCTTTTGCCAAAATGGATAATTCATCATCTACAATTGTCTTTATTGATACTCTATTTCCATCTACCCAAATGTGATATTGCTCTTCAGGGTCTTCATTAGTAATTATCTCAACTAATGAACGGCGACTTTTAATAGTGTATTTATGAGCTGAATAAACTCTTCTAATTATATTATCGAGGTATGTAGAAACTCCCTTTTTAATACCATCACTATATTCGTTATCAACTTCAGCATCTTTTGTAATAATTGCTGAATCAGTTGATAAACCACCAATATCATTAATCAATATAGTTTTACCTAGTAGCTCCTCGTTTTTCATAGAACCATTATCATTTGTAGTTAAATCTACATATGCTGCAAAACCTTCAGTATTTACTAATACTTGTTCAAATTTAATGAGTACTGTTTTATTTTCGAAGTTTGGTGTTTTTAAAAACTTAACTTCATGCTGCGCTGTTTTAAGTTTCTTTCTAAAATCCTTTGCTTTACCTTTTTTAGTTTCGTCTAATGGTAACCCAGTTGAAAGGTAGTATGTAGCCTCAATGACACCTTCCTCTTCTTTAAAATTAGAGATAGCATCATAAGCCAGTGTGGTTAATAAAAGTATAATAGGTTGATCACTTTCCGATTTATCTTGCTCAGGAGTTAGTTCATCATTATTTGGAAATTTCGAAGCTAATTTTCCTACAGCAAATGAACCATTCTTTTGTTTTAATGCTGAGGAAGTAATTTCAACATGAAGAGCATTTAGTATATCCTTCTCCATTTCTACTATTTCACGGTCTTTCAAATCTGCAATTACGTTTGGTATGTATATTTTGTTCTCTATATTTCCTAAATAACCTTTTACTGAATCGTTTCCAATATCAATTGAAACAAACCTTGTCATTATATGCCCTCCTATTTTAGCAAAAATTAAATGCTTGATTTAATTGTATGCAAATCGCATACTCCTGTCAAAGTTTTTTTGTTAAACGCATACACTTTGCATACAAGCACGCATGCATTTCGCATACAAAACATATGCATTTTTATTATATTGCATACAAAAAGCATACAATATAATAAAAAAGCTTTTTTTGCATTTGATATCACCACATATTCTCTAATGTTTGATTACAAGTAGCTTATATATAGCCATAATGTGTATATTAATTTCCATTATAGTAAGATATGGGGTAAATTTTTTCAATATAGAGTATAATTCATGAACACTAGGCCTTTTAATAAGAAGTTAGGGGGAACTAGGCTAAAACATATATTGATTAACTGTGGATACATTTTATCAATTTGATTCTCTAAATCTTCATACTCTTGAACCATCATAAAATAATTATACCTTTATTATATAGAGAGAAGTTATAACCAGCTTAAACTCAATGACTCTACTAAACGTTTTAGGTCTTATAGATTTTTAAGTACTAAGTCCTAACTCTGATTAAAGAAACAAATAATAAAATAGTGGAAGGGGAACAACATTTCCAGAATTGTTACTTTGAAAACCTATTTTATACTTATTTTTTTTAATATTGTTTGCTGTACAGCAATTGAGTTCCCATGAGCCTGAACGTTTTTTATAAAATCCAAATAAATGATAGCAATTAACTGTTCTAACGTCACGCTTGTCCCATTTAAGAAAGGGGAAAGGTCATATAAAAGAATTTCTCCCCTCAATATTATTTTTTCTGCAGTTCGAATATCTAGATAAGCAAATTTTTCTTCATCTTCTTCGTCTTCCTCGAATTCCTCCATATGTTCATATTGAAAAGAGTAATGGCTTACTTGTTTAAATACTCGTTGCTCAACAAGTTTGGTAGGGAAGTATTTCTCCATACTTTGTTTTAGATATACAGCGACATCTTCATTCTTAACACCTCTTTTTATTTGTTGTAAAAAATCCATATATAACATATGAATTAAATCGCCTATGTCAAAAGAATATGACATGTCTTCTGGGTAATTGTCACGAAGATCTTGGATAAACACTTGGCCCCTTAAATAGTCATAATAGGGGAGTTTCACATTAATATATTTTTTCGAGGAAAAAAAACTTTGAAATAATCCTTTATAAGAATTAGACATTTTTTCGTTTAAAAGACTAAGCCCGCTAAATGATTTGTTCAATATTTCCGCCTCCCTCTAACCATTTTAAAACCGATATTATGATCATATATACCGTTTTGCGTTCAGATAAGCCTTTTTGGATAGCTAAACCAAAAGGACCACCAATTTCACGCTCAAATATATTTTCTACAAGATTAGTATGCATATATTGTTTAGAATCCTGGTAAGGCCAATCCCAGATAAGTATATGCCGATTATTTAGGCCATATTGTAGTAATAATGTGTTTAACTTAGTTTGCTGAATTGGATCCAAGCCTTTGTTCTTTTGAGCTCGCTGAACTTGTTTACATAGAGACTGTAATTTCATCTTTTCAATTGTTGTAACGGGGAATTTCAACTTATGTGTTTTATCGATACGTGTTTTCCTTGCCCTCTTTGTCTTATCAACACGGTTGTCTGTAATTAATTGGGGTTTCTGTTTCTCATTTATTAATCTTTGTTCTTTAAATAAAGGATTAATATACTCCATCTTATCTTCTCCTTTTCTAAAAGAGGGGATTAAACCTACACCACTTTTCCACTTTTCCACTTTAATAGATATATAGACAAGTAAGAAGGGGATTAGAACTATTTTTTCAACTAGTCTTGTATATTTCTTACTAATTTAGGTGAAACTTAATCTATAGACTTATTGGAGGTGTTTAAATTGAAGACTAAAAACAAAAAGCAAGATCCTGCAATAAAAAAATTCGTCAAAAGGTTATCGCAACAAAAAAAGGAAGATTTCAAATTGATTAGGGTGAAAATAAAATAAAGACATAGATAATAATCTTCAAGTATATTAGTTATTATCATAATAATTCGTAGAAAACATAGCCCCTTTTTTAAAGGAAGGGGATGGTGTTAATAGAGAGAAATCGATTCTTATAATTTAAGCAGATTGGTAATAAAATTGATTACACTATGATTTCAAGTCGAATGTACAGGGCTGGTGAAAGTCGTAGGATGAGTTATTTAGAATTCAGAAGTACACTCTTTTCTTGGAAATCAAAAATATGTTGTGCAATGACAATACGACAATCTAAATTTCTACATGGCATCCATCTATTACTTTGTTAGATAATATTAGAGATGTACAAACAGACTTCAGCTGGGTGTGATTAACTGAATTTGAAATTTCGCTGAGTTCGCTTCTTAATAAATTTTCCCAAGTCAGGCCGGGCAGACATAGTGGACAGTAAGTCATGTAAAAATTACTTCCAAAAAGTATGAAATACTTTGATTTTGAAACACAGTTTATAGATTTATATATTGGTCCAACTGCTAATGAACTAGGATCTACTTGTTTGGTAATCGATAGAGGAAATGCAGCAGTTTAGTCCTCGTATTAAAGTTTGTTTTACAAAGTGCATGTATATATTACAAATATTTTCTTGTCGAAATAAAACAATTTGGTATCAGATTTGTATCCTTATTTTGAAATGCGATAGCTGAAAATCAAAAGGAAAAAAACATGAGTACATAAAATAATGCGGAAAACTAAAAATGAAAAAAATCCCAAATAATATGATGGAAAAAAGTAGTTTTGAATATAGAACCAATTTAATAAGATTTTGGAAATCATTCAGAATAACCATTTTTAATTAACTTCAAGAAAAGTTGTATGTTTACTGGTAGATATTTTTTAAAACGAAAGAATAATATGTAATTATCATGTATAGAATAATAAGAATCAGGTAATAGGGCATAATGTGTTTTAATATGGCAATTTTGTTTAAGCACTATAAAGTAAATTATTATTACAAATATATAGTAACTTTCTGATGATTATACTAAGTCAAAAATATTAGTAGGAAAACGGCAGAGAAAATTAAAATAATTAATACAAACAACTTACCTTTTTATTGTTGTTTTAATGTTTTAATATATTGTTTTATATTTTTTTATTGTTTTAATTGTTTTATGATGTCGAAAAGCATAGAATTACCAAGGCTTCATGGCGTTAAAGTATCACTAATTTAGCGTAAACCATCACCAATATAGCGTAAGGTATCACTAATTTAGCGTAAACCATCACCGATATGGCGTCAAAGTATCACTAATTTAGCGTAAACCATCACCAATATAGCGTCAAAGTATCACTAATTTAGCGTAAACCATCACCGATATAGCGCCAAAGTATCACTAATTTAGCGTAAACCATCACCAATATAGCGTTAAAGTATCACTAATTTAACGTAAACCATCACCGATATAGCGTTAAAGTATCACTAATTTAGCGTAAACCATCACCGATATAGCGTTAAAGTATCACTAATTTAGCGTAAACCATCACCAATATAGCGTCAAAGTATCACTAATTTAGCGTGAACCATTACCAATATGGCGTTAAAGTATCGCCAATTTAGCGTGAATCATTACCAGTATGGCGCCAAATATCACTAATTTAGCGTGAGCTATCATTAATATGGTATTAAAGTATCACTAATTTAGCGTGAGTCATACTCAAAGGCGTTATATTATCAATAATTTTGTTTGAGCTATCCCAAAGGGCGTTAAAGTATCACTAATTTTGTGTTCAAACACCGATATGGGGTTATTACTATCACTAATTTAGCGTAGACATTAAAAAATACCTTTGAAGTATCACTAATCTTGCGAGTATCCATACATAATTAATGAAAAATCACTAATTTATTTACAAAACTTCACGAAGTTAAGATTATTTCTCTTAAAGGGATTTATGAAGGTTAGTTGTTTACAAATTACTAGAAAAAGGTGATAAAAGAATTATTAACTATCACTTATTTTGTGAAAAATGTCGAATTTGGCAAGGAAATTAAAAGAAAAGAACAGGAAATGATAAATAAATATAGAAATATGTCTAAAGAAATCAAATAAATTTAAAGGCTTATGAAATAAAAGGAACTTATTCTTGAAGTGTTTGATTTTTATTAATTTGAATATACCGGGAACTATCACTAAATTGGCGTTAGTTTTATGATGAAGTATCACTAATTTTGCGTATAAAGAAATAAAAATCAGGTTTTAACATATATTAATGAAAATTGTTCTTAACCATCACTAATTTAGCGATAAATGTACCGAATATATTTGGGATACGCAAAATTGGTGACAGTTTAAGGTTTAAAAATACACTTTTATAATTTTCTGTGCAAAATTAGTGATATTATTAAGAATACCTGAGATTTGTAGATGCTTTTATTTACAATACTATCACCCTATGTTATTTTTAGTGATAGTATACATATAGAATTTGGAGGATCGTATTCGTATGGATAATTCAATAATTGAGATGGGAAATGAACTCGATAGTATCAATACGAAAAACTGGGTAACCAAATCGAATGAGTTAATTGAAAGTACATATAAATTATCTTTGCAAGAACAACGCATTCTTTTAGTTATGGCTTCTAAAGTGCAACCTAGTGATGAAACGTTAAAAACCTATCGGTTTAGAGCAAGAGATTTTATAGAGATTATAGGAAACTCAAAAAAAACAGGTTTTTATTCTTATCTTAGAGAGATTGTAAACGGACTTCAAACTAAGGTCCTGACTATAAAAAAAGATGGTAAACAAAGAAACTATAGCTGGGTAATTACATCTATATATGAGGATAATGAAGGATATATTACACTTCAATTCCATCCGGAGTTAAAGGGCTTTTTTTTAGAATTAAAAGACAAGTTTACCTCTTATCAACTAGAAAATGTTGTTCGTCTAAATTCCGTTTATTCTATAAGGATTTATGAACTTCTTAAACAATATGAGCGAATTAGAAAAAGAAAACTAACGTTAATGGAATTGCGGACGTTTTTAGGTATAGAACCTACTAAGTATAAGCAATATGGACATTTAAAGAGTAAGGTTTTATTAGTGGCTCAAAAGGAGGTTAATAATAATACCGATATTAATTTTGAGTTTAATGAGATTAAAACCGGGCGAAAAGTAACCAGTATTGAATTTATCATTAGAAGTAATATCCATCATATAGAGGAAGCAGTTCCTGATGACGTTGACTTGGAAGAGGAAGAACAATTACTATTATTTGATGATTTGCAGACACAGTTATCTAATTTAGGAGTAACAGTTGAGAAGATAAATTGGTTAATTAGTGAATTTCCAGAAGATCAAATTAGAAGAAATATTGATTATGTCCAAGCTCGAAAGGGAATTAGTAGAAAAGCTGGTTACACTGTAAAGGCAATTCAATTAGATTATGCTCTGTCCACTGAAAAGGAATGTTCAGATAAAATTTTACTTGATCCTGTAGAAGAAGCAGTGCGTCAATTTATAAACGAAAATGTACCTAAGAAGAAAGTAAAACGAGTTGAGCATTTGCCAATATATATGTTAAGACAGCCTGCTATTAATTTCTTCAGTAAATATGTTTCCGAAGAAGAAGCAACAATGATTTGGGAGTTGCGACAAGAAGAGATTTATAATGAAATTAGTAAAAAAAGTAAAAATATGATGAGTAATAAATAATCATATTAACAATATCTGTTGAAAAACACCATGCTAATTCTATAAGCAGGGTGTTTTTTTATGTCATTTGTTTTTTGCAAAAATAAAATACATAAGTTTGCAAGTTTATAATACAGACTATTGCAATGAAAAGTGCAAAGCTATAAAGGATTTGACATGGAGCCTCTAGGGCCAAGTCCAAGAGCCTCAAAAGCCAGATATAACAAGTATCTGGATCTGCCAAGATAGGCTATAACACAAGCGCCTCTCCATGTGAAATCGTGGGTAAATCACTGTGTATTTTTGCTTGCAACTTTCTGTAATGATTCTTTGCTACACTTTACACTATAATTTTGCATTAAACATTTTTTCAGAGAATAATATACATTTTTTTTTGTAAGGTATGTTCATACTACTTTATATTTACAATTATTATAAAGATGAGGAGGTATGTTAAGGTTTTTATTAATTTAAAAAAAAGTAATTCTACGCATTCAATTTTCTTATTATTCAAATAAATATCAATTAGGGAAGAATACATCATTTTGACAACATAAGATAAAAATAATATAAATATTCTATGTTCTGGTAAATACTTTTACAATCCAGGAAATAAAGATAAATAAATAGTGAAATATTGGGGATTAAACATGAAATTATCAAAAAGGAAATATAAGCTATATATAACTTTGTCAAGGCCGATTAAAACTTCCTCAAAATCGCCGGTTTAAAATTCCCCAGAAGGACCTTTCAGTCCTTCTGTTTTTGCGTACTCAAATGCTTCTCTTTTAGTCTGTAACTATCACCTTTCAAGTTA
>NZ_JAMAUK010000051.1:0-16233 GCF_023714395.1 Niallia sp. MER 6
TCCCAATGTTGGTGTTTATCAAAAAATATTCTTCTCAATATATTGGTCTCCATAAAATGAAAATACCACAGCTTAAATGACTGTGGTAGACCCAAATTTTTATACTTTCTTATCTTTTAAAAAAAACAAGCTCCCTCTTTTCGAGAAAACCTGTTATCTATATCGTGATTTTTCTGTATTATACACTTTTCTTAAGTCCTTAGACTATTCAGATGCATTCGTGTTAAACGGCATGCCTGTGCGCAGCACTCCCTTTGTTTCAATACCACCAAGCCCTTTTTCCCCTGTGAGCGTATTTCGCAGCACATCCCAAACGTTTACCCTTTCCATGAATGGTGTATAGCTTATTTTCGCTACAATATACACAGGATCTAGAGCATGAATATTGACCCTTGAAGGAGAGCTTGCAAAGTTTGCTCCTGCATGTATAAGGGATTCAAAGTGCGATTGGCAAGCTCCTGCGAAAATTACAAGCTGATCCAGATGTGGAACTCTCCGCCTTGCTTCCATAACTGTTTGCACAAAATATTTAGAATGGCGGTACGCATTTATGTCCTTCTTGTCTCCTAATGACTTAGAATAAGCATCATGGCCGGTTACTACAAGTATATCCGGCCGATAATACTCAAGGAGCTTCCCGATTTTACCCGGCATTTCCTTCTCATTAGAATGAACCCCCGTTACAGGAATTCCTATTTTTTCATATAGATCAAGGCATTTCTTCAAGTAGTTAGGATCTCCATCCAAATGCAATACCTTCCCAGGCATTTGAAAATAGTTAATTGGTTTACTGTAAGCATCTGTAGAAGAATACTCCTGTTTCCTTTTCAGCAGGTTTACATCCTGCCTAAATAGTGCTAATGATTGTTCCTCTAAAAATTGAATCTCTTGCGCCATCTTTCTCTGCATCGGCTTATTGATAGAAATTAAGTCATCAAAAGGAGCGTCTGCAATGAGACGGAAATCCTCCCCATACAAAACAGCATATTTGCGTCCATTTTCTTCCTTTATATCAATAATTCGAAAAGCTAAATCACAATGATAGGATTTTCTGCCGACGATATCCATGATGTTTATGCTCACTAGTCGTCACTCCAGTACGCCCTGCCTAATGAATGGGCTAATGTTTCTTATCTACCTCTCATTAAACTATGCAAAAGTCCAGAAAGATGTGAGGAACAATTTACCCCATCAACTGTCACCTATAAAAAAGAAACCGGCCCCTCAATTAAAAGGGCCGGTCCTTCAATGTTTATTAACGGTTTAAAACGAATCATACAGCGCATCGCTAAGTGCAGCAAATTCTTCAATAGAAAGAGATTCTCCTCGTCTGGAAGGCTCAATTCCAGCAGTTTCAAGGGCAGCTATAATCGCTTCTTTTTTCTCCTTACCATTTTCAAGCTGGCTTGTTAAATTATTTAAAATGGTTTTTCTCCGTTGAGCAAAGCTAGCTCTAGTCACTCGGAAGAAGAATTCCTCACTTTTAACTGCAACTAAAGGCTTTTCCCTAATCGTCAGCCTGATAACAGCAGAATCGACATTCGGTTGTGGTACAAATACTGTCTTAGGCACGATCATTACAACCTCTGGAACTGTGTAATATTGAATCGCTATTGATAGGGAACCATATTCCTTCGTACTTGGACGAGCTGATATACGGTCAGCTACTTCCTTTTGGAGCATCACGACAATTCCGCGCAGCGGCAAGTTCTCCTCCAAAATTTTCATAATGATTGGAGTAGTTACATAATAAGGTAAGTTAGCCACAAGCATAATATCATCAATACCTGCGAATTCTTCCTCAATCATTTCCTTTACATTTGCCTTCAGTACGTCCGAATGGATCACCTTAGCATTCGGATATGGCTCAAGCGTTTCGCTCAAAATAGGCAACAGACGCTGGTCAATCTCATAGGCAACAACTTTTTTTGCACGCTTTGCCAGCTGTTCTGTTAATGCACCAATTCCTGGTCCAACCTCAATTGCACCTGAAGACTCCGACAACTCTGCATGGTCTACAATATTTCTTAATATATTCGTATCAATTAAAAAGTTTTGACCAAGACTCTTTTTAAAAGAAAATCCATATTTCTCTAAGATAGCTTTTGTTCTTACTGGTGTTGCTATATCTTTATACATCTTTTTCCTCCTGCCAAATAGCATTAACCGCTGCTGCAAAGTCCTGCTTGGAGATGTTAAACATCATCAGCCTTTTATGAAGCTGTTTGCCATTTGTATACCCTATTTTTAATATCTTGCCCAGCTTTTCTCTTCGCTCCTTCGATCCAGGTCCGCCAATCAGCTGTGCATCTAGTAAGTCCTCTTTAGTAATTTGCTCTATAATGCTTTCTTCCATGTGATGGGCTTCTTTGAGCGCCTCTCTAATCACTTCCACTGAGGCATGTTCTACACCAACACCCTTTCCATGCTTATGCAATGCCTTTTCCTTTGCAATGAATGCATGTTTACAATTAGGTATGTGCTTTTCTATTGTATTTCTTATTTTTTGGCCAGGAAAGTCTGGATCAGTCAGTATTATGACTCCTCTCGTTTCATTAGCCAGCTTTATTGCCTCAATTGTTGCCTTATTGATGGCAGAACCATTTGTTTCAATTGTATCAGCATCGACTGCTCTTTTGACAGCGGTAGTGTCATCTCTTCCTTCCACTACAATGATTTCTCTAAGTTTCATGAAGCCTCCAAAAAAAAATTTAAGTTTTGCAAAAAAATGAAACATTTTTGTAACAATAAACGTCTATATATTATAGAAAAGAGTTAAATGAAATTCTAAAGGTTATTATAGCTCAAATTTTTCTTTTCAACAAAATCCGTTCAAAAGAAAAAAACAGAGGAATAACTCCTCTGTTAAAGATGTGCTAATAGTAGATGTTCAATGTGTATTAGGTTTTTGCAGACACTAACAAACACATGCATGTAAGAAGCTTTAAAAAAGGTTACTTCAAAATCTTAATTCTTACCTGTTTATTTCCCCATCGATAGGCTTCTGCCTTCGTCGGGAAAAAGACGTCGATTTTCTTACCTTTCACAGCACCGCCTGTATCACCGGCTACCGCGTATCCGTAGCCTTCAACATATACCTTTGTTCCTAACGGAATAACACTTGGGTCAACCGCAATTACTTTTGCATTCGGATTTGATTTGAGGTCAATTCCAGTAGCAGTATGTCCCGAGCATCCATTGCAGCTGGCTGTATAAGCTGTTGAGTTAACGTAAAGTTCTGTGCCTTCTTCGCTGGCATCTTCACCGCGGGAAGCAATTTGCGTAACTTCAATTGTGCCTACTGCAACTACTTTGTCCTGTTTTTCCTTAACTTCTTTTTCACTAAGCAGTTCTCTCGAAACTTCTTTGCCGTTTTCTAAAGTAACTTCGAAGGTTTTAGACTTTAGACCGTTTTTACCTTCCTTTAGTACCTTTTCTGTTCCCTTTTCAAGGCTATCATCCTTTTGGGTAACAACAGCATAATTAATCGGTTGTTCCACTACATCGGTGACCTTTTCTATACGTGTAATTTCTACAACGTCCTTCTTGTTCACTACTTCCTTTAGATCTGGTTCAACTCGGTCTAATTTCGTAAGTGATATCTCCTGTTGTTTTAAAAAGTCAGCGACCGTAGTCGAAGTGGACCATAGTTCTTTTTTCGATCCTGCGTCTACTAGTGTAACTGGAAATGCAGTATGTACAACAATCTCCATATTGTTCTTTATATGCTTATTCTGCTTTTGATTGATCTTATCGTGTTCATTCAAAGAGATTTTTTGTTCCTCGAGAAACTCCTTAACCGTTTCTGCTGTTGTCCATACCGTTTTCTTCTCGTCGTCTTTGCTCAATTCAACCTGTTTTGCTTGCTTCCAAACAACCTCCATCTCGTCAGCCACTCTTGTGTCTAACGTGGGAAACACCTCATCTTCTGAGCGTATGGCAATATCAAGTTCATCAAATATATCTTGAATAGTGGATGAGTGCGTTTCGATGACCTTCTCTTTCCCATCTAATGACAGCGCCACAGTTTTTTTCGTTGATTCGTAAACAACAAATCCTAAACCACTTAGAAAAACTATGAAGCTAGCAATAATAATGGGCCATTTCTTTCTGCTCAAAGACTTGGAAAACAGGCTTTTCATGTTTTGGATTACGATGAAAAACGCCTCCTTTTCTCTCGGAGTGATTATATAGAGTATCGTGTCTGCTGTCAACCCTTCTACATTCTTTGAACGTATCTCCTATTATGCAAAAAAACTCCATGAAAGGAAAGAAAGAAATCTCGACATGAACATTCTATGAGAAAAGGAAGCAATGTAGAACTTCTTAGAACAAAGTAATATTAGGACAAGCTTTTCAATGATTCGACACCATCTCTTATCATTTTATGCCGAATAATTTTTTTGCATTTTCTGTTGTTTTGGCAGCAACTTCCTCATAACTAATTCCTTTTATTGCTGCGATTTCTTCTGCTACAAGCTTCACATAGCTTGGTTCATTTCTTTTGCCGCGATGTGGTGTTGGCGCAAGGTAAGGGCAATCTGTCTCAATAAGCAGCTTGTCCAACGGAATTGCTGCTGCTGCTTCCTTCGGCTTTCTAGCGTTTTTAAAAGTGACAGTCCCACCTAATGAAATATAAAAATTCATGTCGATGCATTCCTTTGCAGTCTCGACACTTCCTCCATAGCAGTGCATAATTCCACCAACTTCCGCTGCGCCTTCTTCCTTGAGAATCTCAACAATATCAGCAGTTGCTTCCCTGTTATGAATAACAATTGGAAGCTTCACTTTTTTTGCCAAGTGAATTTGCTTTCTGAATACTTCCTTTTGGACATCTTTTGGTGATTTATCCCAGTGATAATCTAAGCCCATTTCCCCAATTGCTACAACTTTTGGATGTTTAGCCAATGATTCAATCCATTCTAAATCTTCCTCAGTCATGTCAATTGCATCAACAGGATGCCAGCCGACACTTGCATATATAAAATCATACCGCTCGATTAATTCCATGGCCCTATTAATCGTTGGACGATCAAAGCCGACTACGATCATTTTTTCCATTCCAGCTTCCATTGCCCTGCCGATTACTTCTTCTAAATCGTCATTAAATTGTTCTGCATTTAAATGTGTATGTGTGTCAAATAACATAATGAAACCCTTTCTTTATCCATAATTATTCATGTTTATTTTCTATTCCCCAACTTGCTGACTAAATATCCTCTATTTTGAAAGAAAAACATAGAAATATGCATCTTAAGTGCAATTCCTATGTTTTTCAACCAGTTTTTATTTAACTTTTGAGCCTAATGGAAGCGATTCAGCAACAGAAGCAAGTGCTAGAACACCATCTTGGCTACCTGCAAGAATCATACCTTGAGATAATTCTCCTCTCAGCTTAACAGGCTTCAAATTTGTAACACAAATTACTCTTTTGCCGACTAATTCCTCTGGTTTATAATATTGAGCAATACCTGAGACTACTTGTCTTTGCTCATAACCTAAATCCAGTTGAAGCTTCAGCAGCTTGTCTGCTTTTTTCACAGGTTCTGCCTGAAGAACTTGCGCTACTCGTAAATCCACTTTCATAAAATCATCAATAGTAATTTCTTCCGACTCAGGAACTTCTTGCTTCTCAGCCGGCTGTGATTCCTTCTTCTCTTCAGCAGCAGGTCCTTGCATCTCTTTTTTGATGTATTCTACTTCCTCTGCGATATCAAGTCTTGGGAAGATAGGTTCTCCTTTTTCTACCTTTGTTCCTGCAGGGATTACACCGAACTGGTCAAGGCTTGCCCATGTTTTTAACTGTTCTTCCTGAACATTCAGCTGCTGGAAGATCTTATCCGGTGTTTTTGTTAAGAATGGTTTTAAAAGGACAGCAATACGTCTTAAGGATTCAGCTAGATGAACCATTACTGTTGCAAGCTCATCCGTTTTTCCTTCCTTCGCCAATACCCATGGTTGAGTTTCATCAATATATTTATTGTTTCTGCTGACAAGCTGCCATAAATTCGTTAACACAACCGAAAACTCCATATTATCCATATGACTCTCGTACAATGCTTTCGTTTCCTGATGAGCTTCTACTAGTGACTTTTCAAAGCCACCTTCAGAACCTTTGTATTCAGGAATAACTCCGTCAAAATACTTGTTGATCATAGCAACTGTTCTGTTTAACAGGTTTCCTAAATCATTCGCTAAATCAAAATTCACTCTTTCAACAAATCCCTCTGGAGTGAATACACCGTCAGAACCGAATGGCACTTCACGAAGTAAATAATAACGCAATGCGTCAAGTCCATATCTTTCAATTAATGTTACCGGATTAACAACATTGCCTTTTGATTTGGACATCTTTCCGTCTTTCATCAAAATCCAACCATGAGCAAACACTTTATTAGGAAGCGGCAAATCTAATGCCATCAGCATGATTGGCCAGTAAATTGTATGAAAACGTACGATTTCCTTCCCAACTAAATGGACATTTGCAGGCCAGAATTTCTGATAAAGTGAATCGTTATCTGAACCATATCCTAGTGCTGTAATATAATTGGACAACGCATCAATCCAAACATATACAACGTGTTTTGGATCTCCAGGAACTTTAATTCCCCAGTCAAATGTTGTACGGGAAACAGCTAGATCTTCAAGGCCTGGCTTAATAAAGTTATTAATCATTTCATTTTTGCGTGATTCTGGCTGAATGAACCCAGGATTCTCTTCATAAAACTTCAGAAGTCGATCTGCATACTTGCCCATACGGAAGAAGTAGGATTCTTCTTTTACAAGCTCCACAGGATGACCACTGTCAGGGCTTTTTCCGCCGATGACTTTACCATTTTCATCATATACAGGGTCTACAAGCTGAAGTTCTGTATAATATGTTTCATCAGAAACAGAGTACCATCCTTGATATTCATCCAAGTAAATATCACCTTGATCGACAAGTTTTTGGAACATTTTGCTAACTACTTCTGTATGTCTTTTTTCTGTCGTACGGATGAAATCATCATATGAGATATCCATCATATCCCAAAGTTCTTTTATTCCTGCAACAATTCCGTCTACATATTGTTGAGGCGTAATACCTGCTTCTTCTGCTTTTCGCTGGATTTTTTGGCCATGCTCATCAGTCCCAGTTAAATAACGAACATCAAAGCCCTTTAATCGCTTATATCTAGCCATTGCATCCCCAGCAACCGTTGTGTATGCATGTCCAATATGAAGATTCCCGCTAGGATAATATATTGGGGTTGTTATATAGAAAGTTTCTTGCTCTTTCAACGTTTTTTCCCTCCTAATTCAATAATGCTATGTAATATGCATAATTCTTATTGTATCAATACTTACACTAATCTTAAAACTACAAGACATATAATTGCATCGGAAAATTTTATGGTATATTTGTAGACTTCCTTACATAATGAAGAAATGCCATAAAAAATGGCAGCTAATCATTGCCATTGTGCCCTTACATACCATCAAAATATACCCAAAATCCAAAGTTTTTGCAACTGGCCGCATGCTTCTCTGCTCCTCATTTTTGTTCACTATAATGAATGGCTGATTCGACATTAAAATGTTGAGTTTTGTCGAATTCTCTTTAATACATTTCTCTATTTTGGCTTTAATTCATTTTACATTTATACACTTATTTTGGTATTAAAAGTATATATAATATGCTGTTTAACCTATAAATATAGGTTTTTCCTGGAATTATCTCAATTTAAAAATAAAATAATTGACGTATATGGGAATGGCTGGTATTATATATACAAACAAAGAAATTTGTCGAATATTAGCGAAAAAAATATATATAAGGTTCATCGGGAGGAGAAAAGGAAATGAAATCTACTGGAATTGTTCGTAAAGTTGACGAATTAGGTCGTGTTGTAATACCTATCGAATTAAGACGTACATTAGGAATTGCTGAGAAAGATGCTTTAGAAATTTATGTGGATGATGAAAAAATCATCTTGAAAAAATATAAACCTAACATGACTTGCCAAGTTACTGGTGAAGTTTCTGATGATAACCTGTCATTAGCAGGCGGTAAACTAATCCTAAGCCGTGAAGGTGCAGAACAGCTTATAAATGAAATCAAAAGTTCGTTTGAACTTTCTAAGTAATAATAAAAAAGCATGGCAGCTCAAGGGATGAGCTCCATGCTTTTTTTAATCTATATGATATTCTTGGTATACTTCCCGCTTAGGCATGCTTCTGTCGACAGCTGTACGCTTAATTGCCTCTTTTGCCTGCAGGCCATCTGTTTCAATATAATGATTTACATGCTCAACAATTGTTAAGTTCATCCACCATTGCTCGTCCTGATCCTCTTCTGCAGATCCCTTTTCAATAACGATGCAAAATTCGCCTCGTATCTCATCTGAATTTGCCCATTCGATAACTTCATCTACTGTTCCTCTGATAAATTCCTCGAAGATTTTTGTTAATTCCCTGCAAAGGGAGATATTTCTGTTGCCGAGAATTTCTCTAATCAACTGTAAGGTTTCCTTTAACCTGTGAGGAGATTCATATAGCAATACCGTTCCAGAAATTTTCTTTAACGCCTCTAGCTCCTTTTTCTTCTCTTTTTTTTGTCGGTTAAGAAAACCATAGAAATAAAAAGGGTGTGTCGGCAAACCTGATGCTATTAAAGCAGTTAAGGCTGCATTTGCACCAGGCAGTGGAACGACAGGAAGCTTGCTTTCTACTGCTGCCACTACAAGCTCATACCCAGGGTCTGCGATGGTTGGCATTCCAGCATCGCTGACTAAGGCTATTGTTTTACCTGCTTGCAATGATTCAATCAGCTTGCGGCCGCTCGTTTCTTTATTATGTTCATGATAGCTTACGATTGGGGTCGTTATTTCAAAATGATTGCACAGTTTCTTTGTATTCCTCGTATCCTCTGCTGCAATTACATCTGCTTCTTTCAAAATTCTTACAGCCCGAAAACTCATGTCTTCCAAGTTGCCTATTGGAGTAGGGACTAAATAAAGAAGACCATTATCATTCTTATAGCTTTTTTGCTGCCACATGTTCAACACCAATTTCCTTCCTCATATAAGACTCTTTTTCTTTCCTGCTCAATTGTTTAAAAGCATATTCTGCCTTCAAAGCCTGAGATTTATCTGCAAAAACTTCCTTATAAATTAACTGGACTGGCCTTCTTGCCCTAGTATACTTGGCGCCTTTTCCTTCATTATGTGTTTTAATGCGTTTTTCCAGATTATTTGTGTATCCAGCATAATAAGTATTATCTCTGCAAAGTAAGACATAAAAATAATGATTAGCTGTCTCCATACAAAATTCGGCTCATTTCCTCTGTATACTCATTTAACCCTTTATACACATATAAAGGGGGCAGTATTTTCAAGTCCGGCTTGCCATCCTTTATTCCCTCGACTAGCAGGATATTTGCTTCTTTCCCTTCCTTTGGATATACAAACCTTATCCGCTTTGGCTCTAGTCGATATGCTCTCATTAATGTAATAATATCAAGCAGTCTTCCTGGTCTGTGCACAAATGAAACCTTTCCTCCCTGCTTAACAAGCTGACTTGCAGCTCGAATTGCATCCTCAAGCGTGCAAAGAATCTCATGTCGTGCAATAGCCAAATGTTCGTTTGTATTCCTTTCATCAACAGAATCTGTTTGGAAATACGGAGGGTTGCAAGTAACAGCATCATATTTTTCAAACCCAAGCTGCGCAGGAGCTTCTTTAATATCACCATTTACCATCTTTATTTTTTCTTCTAAGTTATTATAGGCAACACTTCTGCAAGCCATATCATATAACCGTTCCTGAATTTCCACTCCTATTATAGAGCCTCTCGTTCTCAAACTTAAAAATAACGGAATTACACCATTTCCACTGCAAAGATCTACAATTTTTCCTTTCGCAATAGGAACAGTTGCAAAGTTTGCCAATAATACGGCATCTAAAGAAAACGAAAACACAGTTGGACTTTGAATAATCTTAAGCTTCTCTGCCAACAAGTAATCAAGCCTTTCATCTCCTACTAGCTGAACCAATTTGTTACCTCCATCTATATATGTATTCCATAATACTAGCCTAAGCAAATATTATCATAATCATTCTCTAATTATCTTGCTGTAATCATTAACAGCTAAAAAAATAGGGTGCCCTATTTAGAAGGACACACCCTATTTTTTATTAAGGAAGGATAGACAGAACAAACAATCTCCATCTTTTCTTGGACTTCCGAAATGAAGGTTACAAATATGAAAACCCTCTTGATAAAGCCTCGCTAGATTGTCATATCCTTCGCCAATATCCATATTCTTTTCTTCCAAAATCTTGGTGGACTTTCGATTTTTCTTTTTCGTCTGTTCCTTTTGTTCCTTCTCTTTTTGTGACTGGCTCTCCAAATGTCTTCTTAAATTTTCGTTTTCCAGCTTCAATGTATTATTTTCTTCAATCAGTTCTGCCACATGCTGCTTTAGCTCACCTAATTGCTGATATAAATGGCCGATTTGACTCTCCATATTAATTACTGAATCAAAAATTTCTTTTTTATCCACTCTGCCACCTCATTAGTCCGTGGATTGAACTGAAACAGTATCTTTTTGCAGTATTTCTTCTAATGTATATTCAAGCACTCGTTCTTGTTCAGAAATTTCCACTTGGAGTACACGTTCTAATATATTTAAACCTACTACTTTACCTCTTCCATCAGGTGTATTAATCCACTCACCCAAATCTGGAAGCTGTTCTTTTGCAGACTCATATTCATCGTTCTCATATTTAAGACAGCACATAAGTCTGCCGCAAAGTCCTGATATTTTGGTTGGATTTAGGGAAAGATTTTGGTCTTTAGCCATTTTAATTGATACTGGCTCAAAATCGCCTAAAAATGTTGAACAGCAAAGCATTCTACCACATGGACCGATGCCGCCCAGCATTTTTGCCTCATCGCGAACACCAATCTGGCGCAGCTCAATTCTAGTCCTAAAAATCGAAGCTAGATCCTTTACGAGTTCACGAAAATCGACTCTGCCGTCTGCGGTAAAATAAAAAATTACTTTATTGCGATCAAATGTATATTCTACATCTACAAGCTTCATATCTAACTCATGCAGATTGACCTTCTCACAACAAACTTCATATGCCTCTTTTGCCGCAATCCGGTTTTCCTCTACAATTAATTGGTCTTTCTGATCCGCGACTCGGAGTACCTTTTTAAGAGGTAAGACTACATCATTTTCGTCAACCTGCTTGGGAGCAATGACAACTTTTCCATATTCCACTCCACGCACTGTCTCTACGATTACGAAATCCCCTTTTTGGATATCCATATCATTCGGATCAAAGTAATATATTTTTCCAGCTTTTTTAAAGCGGATTCCTACAACATTATACAACTGAAGATCCCTCCTGCAGCTTCAATACAAGCTGTTCCATCAATAACTGTGGATTCATATTACCCTGCAGCTTTCGTTTAGCTTCAAAGATGGACGTCATTTGCTCTGTCAGCATTTGGGATGATGATTTAAGCGCAAGCTCTTCTAACTGTTGCCGATCATTTATATAGACTATTTGCTCCTGCTTGCCTAGTTGAATATATAATAAATCCTTAAACAGCAGCAACAGTAAATCCAATCCCCTATCATACTGATCTTTCTCTTTGAAATGAACAAACCACTCTCTTTGAAGGGCAACTAATGCTTCTAAAGGATTTCCTTTAAGAGTCATATACAATTTTACCACTATTTTTTGCGCTTGTACAAACCATTCATCAGAACTTAGTCGAAACGCTTCATCATAATCATTAGTGATCTGCGCAATTAATGGCGCTCCACTTGCTTTCATTCCATTTGCTATAAGCTGCTCCTGCATTTTTATTGGGGAAAGAGGAGTAAAGGATAAGACTTGGCACCTCGATAAAATGGTTGGGAGAATCTGATGTATTTGTTCAGTCAAAAGGATTGCTGTAGTTTCTGCATGTGGTTCTTCCAGGAATTTCAGCAGACTGTTTGCTGCATTCGTAGTCATTTTATCAGCATGTACAATTACATAAATCTTCTGTTTTGATTCTACCCCTGTTTTGGAGAACTCCTCCTGCAGGCTTTGAATCTGGTTTTTCTTTATGGACAAACCATCCGGTTCGACAATATGTACGTCCGGATGGTTGCTGTTATTTATTCGTTTGCAATTAGAGCATTCCTCACAAGGCTTATAACCGTCTATTAACCTTGTACAAAGTATGCTTTTCGTAAGAATTTGGCTGACTTCCTTTTTGCCAGTTCCTCTCATTCCTTCAAACAGATAAGCATGTGCAAGTCGGTCCTTTTTCAGACTGTTTCGGACCATTCTTAGAACAATTGGCTGCTCCTGTTCAAGCTGTTCCCATGTTTTTATCAACACGATCACTCTCTTACATATATATATTAATTAATAGGCCTTTAATTTCTCCTATTTTCCCTAAAATGTTCAGGCTGTTTTTTTCTTTACTCATCACTTCTTCAGTAAGCTCGACAAGCTTTTCATCCACAACCTGAACAACACTCAAATCTCGGCCTTGTCCGAAGTGATCCCATGATTTATCTTTTTTCAATCCGATGCCGTAATCTACTGCTTCCTTTACAAACTGCTTGACCAGCGATTTGAACTTGTTTAAATCCTTAAGATTTTGTGACCTGCCCAATCTGTTGCCAGTATCATCTATACTCTTTATCAATGTTTGCAGTTGACCAGATTGAAGCTTTTCACTCTGCCTTGTGACAAGCTCCCTAAATTTCGTTTCCACTTGTCCGCTTTTTATCTCTTGCTTAGTAGCATCTGTACTCACACGAATGTCTTTATTTATTTTCATTTTTTTCCTCCGATAAAAGCATCATTAAAAAAATCCTTTATATATAGAGGTAATATATTTAAGTTCCAACCATATTCTTAAGCCTTAGAATTGCTTGAACTGTTCAACAGGCAGCACGAATACAGTTGCTCCACCTACCTCCACCTCAACAGGATACGGTACATACGAATCAGCATTTCCTCCCATAGGTGAAACAGGGGCAACTAACTGATCACGTGATTGGCAGTTTTCTTTTATTATTTGCAAAGCTTTTTCCACGCGTATATCTTCTGTCCCTATCATAAAGGTTGTATTCCCAGATTTCAAAAATCCCCCGGTACTAGCTAATTTAGTAGCTCTAAAGTTATGTTCTACAAGGGCATTCAATAACTTAGCACTGTCTTTATCTTGGATTACTGTTAAAATTAACTTCATTTTATCCAACCCCTTTATTATAGTTTTACCAGAATTACTGCTTTTTCCTATTATAACAATAAATAATTAAACAGGCATATATAAATAGAAAAATGAAAGCTCACTTTACCTGTTTCTGTTCAATACCTGATTAATGGCTTGTTGAGCTTGTTCAAATACATCCTCTATGCTTTGTGAAGCTTCTAGTTTATGCAGCCTTTCAGGAAACTTCTCGATAACTTTGTAATATCCTGCTTGGACACGCTTATGGAAATCCAATTGCTCTAGATCAAGCCTATTTATTTCCCGTTCATTTGATTTATTTATTCTTGCTAGCCCTAGTTCTGGATCAAGGTCAAAATACAGGGTTAAATCAGGCATTACACCGCCAATGGCAAACTCATTTATCTTCCATATTTCTTCTATGCCTATCCCCCTGGCATAACCCTGATAAGCAAGAGAACTGTCTATGAAGCGGTCAGAAATAACAATACTACCTTCTGCTAATGCTGGTATAACCTTTTCAACTAAATGCTGTCTTCTAGCAGCAGCATATAATAACGCCTCTGTCCTTCCATCCATCTCTGTATGGTCAGGGTTTAATATAATCTCGCGGATTTTTTCGGCAATCCTAATTCCTCCAGGCTCTCTTGTCTTTACAATCTTGATGCCTTTGTCTTTGTAGTGTTTATACAGCATCTCTAAAATGGTTGTTTTTCCGGCGCCCTCTGGCCCTTCCATTGTTATAAAAATACCTCTTGTCATGTTATTCTCCTTACTTCTTTATAAAAACTGCAATTCTGCCTTCATATATAGATGAATTCCCTTGAAACTTACAGCCATTAGCTACAAGCACCTTTAATGTTTCAATATGTTTACCAGTAATTACTTCTCCCGGCATCAGCAATGGTACACCTGGTGGATAAGGGATAATAGAATCTGCGTTAATTTTGTCTATTGAATCTTCTAATAAAATTTCGTGTTTAGAGTACTTAGGTTGCTCCAATTCATTTATCTTTAATTCTACTATATTAGTATATAGATTTATAGCTGCACCTTTATCTTCCTCCACTGGCAAATTCAACGCCTTATATGGACTTACAGCCTTCTTAATTTTCTCAAAAGCATCTTCAAAAGGATATGACATCTTGTTCTTCAGCAAAGGCAATACAAGCAAGACATTATGTAAATCAGCCATTTCACAATAGACTCCAGCTTCCTCAAACTTCGCTTGAAGTTCAAAACCTGTTAACTTACATCTGCTTTGAATAGTTAATTTTAGAGGGTCACCAGCTTTGTTTCCATAATTCATTACTTTCAGTTGACTTAATGTTGACAATTCAGCTTTAAACTTTTGAAGCTTTTCTAATAAGTATATAAAGTCTTCTTCCTTATAAGTACCCAAATAACTTCTCGCCAAATCAAGGGATGCCATAATTAAATAAGATGGGCTACTTGACTGAAGGATGCTTAAATACATTTGCAGTTTATTTAAAGAAACCCGTTCTGAGTTGAAATGGAGATATGAACCCATCGTTAATGCAGGTAGTGTTTTATGTGCAGATTGGACAACTATGTCCGCGCCTAATTCTACAGCAGACGGAGGAAAGTGAGCTGAGCCAGCAAAATGGGCTCCATGAGCCTCGTCTACTAATACTGTTACCCCATGCTTGTGAGCTATTTCAATTATTCTTTCTAACTCTCCAATCATTCCATAATAATTGGGTGAGGTGAGAATAAGAACCTTTGCACTCTGATATTTTTTTATTGCTTCTAAAATTGTTTCACATGAAACAGTCCCTTCTACTTTCCACTCTAAATCATAGCTCGGATTAAGCAGAATAGGTTTTGCCTTTGTGAGTTTAATGCCATTCATAATAGATTTATGACTGTTCCTTTGTACAAGGATTTGGTCTCCTTCATTCACAGCAGACATAATCATAGCTAAATTGCCTACTGTTGAGCCATTAACCAAAAAAAAGCTTTTTTTTGTGTTATATAAAGCTGCTAGCAGTTTCTCTGCCTCCAATATTACCCCACTTGCTGAATGCAAGTCATCTAGCCCGTTAAGCTCTGTTACATCAAAGTTCCATGCATTCTTTAACAAGTTATGTTTGTCCATTAAAGAACCATTTTTATGCCCTGGGACATGAAAAGAAATAGGTTTATTCTGAATAAACTCTTCCAATCTATTATATAAAGGCGTCATTTCATGCACTGTTCTTCCTCATTTCCTTTTAACTCTATTTTATTGTACCATTGCCTGACTATGAATAAAATGCGTGTTTTAGCCACCTATTTTAAAGTAAAGGTAAATTTAAAATTATCTGAATTTTGTATGCATGTATTTATTATTGGCAAGACTGTTTTTAGGGAGGTGGAGCCAGTGAGTATAAATTCGCAGAAAATCATCCAGCCTTATGTGGAGAAATGTTTATTTTGCGATCAGCAAAAAATAACAGGTATACATCTGTATCAGTCACTGATTTGTACTGAATGTGAACATGAAATGTTAAATACGAAGACAAGTGATACAAAATATAAATTTTTTATTCATAAGTTAAAAGATGCTCATTATGCCATGCAAAGGCGCCAAGCTTAATAAAAAACAAAAAGCACCTAGTTAAACTAGATGCTTTTTTTAAAGTGCCTGGCGACGTCCTACTCTCACAGGGGGAGAGCCCCCAACTACCATCGGCGCTGAGAAGCTTAACTTCCGTGTTCGGTATGGGAACGGGTGTGACCTTCTCGCTATCGCCACCAGACTATTATGTTTTTATGAGTTGTTCTCTCAAAACTAAATCATCTTCGAAGAAAAACAAGAACCAAGCAATCATTCATGTCCAGCTGCAGAAGCTAAAGCTTCTTCCGCTTTCCTATTTTAGTTAAGTCCTCGATCTATTAGTATTTGTCAGCTCCACGTGTCACCACGCTTCCACCTCAAACCTATCAACCTGATCATCTTTCAGGGATCTTACTAGCTTACGCTATGGGAAATCTCATCTT
>NZ_JAMAUK010000052.1:0-15234 GCF_023714395.1 Niallia sp. MER 6
CCCATACCGAACACGGAAGTTAAGCTTCTCAGCGCCGATGGTAGTTGGGGGCTCTCCCCCTGTGAGAGTAGGACGTCGCCAGGCACTTTAAAAAAAGCATCTAGTTTAACTAGGTGCTTTTTGTTTTATTAGGAAATCTAAGCTACATTTTGTTTGCTAAAAATTGAAAGATAAGCTGCGGCCCCTTTTTGGCAGCTATTGATAAAAAGGATTCAATATATGGATAATCTTGATTAGGCATCGTCTTCATCAGTTCACTCCACCACTCTATTTCATACCTGGCAATCATGCTCAAATTATATAATAATAAATAATGCACAAGAATTTCAGGCAACTGTACACTGCGTTTTTCTACCGGAATATAGTATTGAGCATCCGTTACATGGAAGTAGAACGGGGCAGCCGGCTGCAAGCTATCTGAAAAAGAAATATTAAGACTAGTTTTATTCGTGCTTATCCCCTTAATAGGAATTCCTAACTGGTCTTCTAAGTACTGCTGAAAACGGCCTTGACTCATAAAGTAACTATCTAGCACTTTAGAAGGGATGGTTGCTTCTGTACTGGAAAGGGTAACCGGCAAAAAGGTTGGACTTCCTGTGAATATATGGAATAAGTCATTAAGTTCAGGTATTTGTTTTAATAGTTCACCCATATTAAACTTCTCTCCTTCAATTGAAGGAAGCTGAAACATATTCTCCGACATACATGCAAATAATCCGTTTTTTTGAATTTTTATTTCATCCTTAAAAAATAAGTATTGTTGTTTTTTTCTTTTTCTTGTTGAGACACCATGAGCTAGTACAGAGGTACTGCTTGGATAGGCAGGATCTATTGTAAGGAGACAAGCTTTTATTAGATGAACAAACCCGTAAAAAAGTAAAACTGGCTGGATATTTATTGGTGAGTTTAGGGCTTGTTGATAATAGAGCTTACCATGCTCAAGAAAATAAATAAATGGATAGCAGTTTTGATAGCTCTTCGTATCGACATCACTGGTATGTAGTAATTTATAGCATTTTTTTAGAAAAAGCTGGGAATATTCTGCGGAAAAAAAGCAGCTAAACGAGTCCCAGTCCTTATAAGAACTGTACATATGTTTGCCTCCTGAATTTTTTGAAAAATGAAACTTATTGAACTAACCTTGACAGTATTTTGTCCAATTGATAACCTACTAATAATATTTTTTTACTAAATGGAGGCGTTAAAATGTGGGAAAGTAAATTTGCTAAAGAAGGTTTAACCTTTGATGATGTTTTATTGATACCTGCCAAATCAGAAGTATTGCCAAGAGATGTAAGCTTAAAAGTAGAATTGGCGTCTAATTTAAAATTAAATATCCCATTGATTAGTGCGGGTATGGATACTGTAACAGAGGCTGAAATGGCAATCTCAATCGCTAGACAAGGCGGAATGGGAATCATTCACAAAAATATGTCAATTGAACAGCAAGCTGAGCAAGTAGATAAAGTTAAACGCTCTGAGAGTGGTGTAATTACTGATCCATTTTTTCTAACTCCAGACCATCAAGTATTTGATGCAGAACATCTGATGTCAAAATATCGCATTTCAGGTGTACCTATCGTTAATAACCATGATGAGCAAAAACTTGTAGGTATCATAACAAACAGAGACCTTCGTTTCATTGAAGACTTTTCCATTAAAATTAGTGATGTAATGACTAAGGACAACTTAGTAACGGCTCCAGTAGGTACAACATTAGAGGAAGCAGAAAAAATTCTGCAAAGACATAAAATTGAAAAGCTGCCTCTTATCAATGAAGAGGGAGTTTTGAAAGGCCTTATTACAATTAAAGATATTGAAAAGGTTATTGAGTTCCCTAACTCTGCTAAAGATGCACAAGGTAGATTGCTTGTAGGTGCTGCTGTAGGCGTAACGAGCGATGCTATTAAAAGGGTTGAGCTTTTAGTTAAGTCCCAAGTAGATGCTATCGTTATTGATACTGCTCATGGACATTCTAAAGGTGTTCTAGACGGTATTAGAGATATAAGGAATGCTTTCCCTGATTTAACTATTATCGCTGGGAATGTAGCTACTGCTGAAGGTACAAGAGCACTTATAGAAGCAGGAGCAGATGTGGTGAAGGTAGGAATCGGACCAGGATCAATCTGTACGACTAGGGTTGTTGCAGGTGTTGGTGTTCCACAAATTACGGCAGTTTATGATTGTGCAACAGAAGCTAGAAAACACGGTAAAGCAATCATTGCTGACGGAGGAATTAAATATTCAGGAGATATCGTAAAAGCACTGGCTGCTGGCGGACATGCTGTTATGTTGGGAAGCCTTCTTGCTGGGGTATCTGAAAGCCCTGGAGAAACGGAAATATTCCAAGGCAGACGCTTTAAAGTATACAGAGGTATGGGTTCTGTATCAGCAATGGAAAAAGGATCTAAAGACCGCTACTTCCAAGAAGATAACAAAAAATTTGTTCCTGAAGGTATTGAAGGGCGACTTCCATATAAAGGACCTCTTTCTGATACAATTTATCAGCTAGTAGGCGGTATCCGTTCTGGTATGGGATATTGTGGTGCGAAAGATCTTCTTGATTTGAGAGAAAATACACAATTTGTAAAAATGACAGGCGCTGGTTTAAGAGAAAGCCATCCGCATGATGTCCAAATTACAAAAGAAGCTCCAAACTACTCTATTTCTTAAGTAGTTTTGCAATTGTTACGGAATATTACAATAGATGGTGAACTCTATCACCGTCTATTTTTTTTGTTTTTTTTATGGTAAACTGTACAAGGGAAATTCTTAATTTAAAAAAATAATTTAAAGTTTAATAGATAATAATAATGTGTTGGAGGTTTTATCATTGATGCAATTAAAAAAGTGGACGCTGTATGTACTTATGGCCGTGCTTTTCGTGAGCACCGTTGCTGCAGGTCTACCGCAACAAGCAAAGGCAGCTGAGAATGAGGATACTTTAGGATTGGAAGCTGGTGCAGCTATACTAGTTGATGCTGCCACGGGGGAAATATTATACGAAAAGAACGCAGATAAACTAATGGGTGTAGCATCCATGTCAAAAATGATGACAGAATATATTGTCCTTGAAGCAATAAAAGAAGGAAAAATTAGCTGGGATCAAAAGGTTAAAATAAATAATTATATTCACCGTTTATCTGGTGCTCCTGGTCTTTCTAACATAGGATTGACAGAGGGGGAAGAATACACTGTAAAAGAGCTTTACCAAGCGATGGGTATATTTTCTGGCAATGCTGCGACAGTAGCATTGGCTGAACTAATTGCTGGAACAGAAAAAAACTATATTAATGTTATGAATGAAAAGGCAGAGGAGCTCGGGCTTAAAGATTATAAGTTTGTAAACTCATCTGGATTAAATAACAGCGACTTATTGGGCAATCACCCTGCAGGCAGTGAAACAGATGAAAATGAGATGTCTGCGAAAACTGTTGCATCACTTGCTTATCACTTGCTGAATGATTACCCTGAAGTGCTGGAGACATCTGGCATGCCAAGGCTAAAATTCCGTGATGGTAGAACATATGATAACTTTAACTGGCTGTTGCCTTCTTTGGTGTTTGGATATGAAGGAGCAGATGGTCTTAAAACAGGTTCTACAGATTATGCAGGCTACAATGTAACTGCAACAGCTAAACGCGGAGATCAACGTGTTATTGCAGTAATTATGAAGAGCGAAACGAAAAACAGCCGTTTCACAGACGCAACTAAACTGTTGAATTATGGCTTTAACAATTTCAGCACAGAAGAGATTCTTCCTGCGGGTTACACAGTAAAGGGAAATGAATCTGTTAAAGTAACAAAAGGTAAAGAAGACTCTGTAAAAATTCAAACAAGCGATGCTGTTAATTTAGTGATTAAAAAAGAAGATAAAGAAAACTATGTGGCAAAGCTAGTATTGGATGACAAAAAGTTAAACAGCAAGGGTGAACTGGCAGCTCCAGTCAAAAAAGGTGATAAGGTTGGTTATATTACTTTAGAGACAAAGGATGGAAAAGCAGTTCCGTTCTTAACTAGTGATGGATCAGAAAAGGCAAGCGTTGATGTTGTTGCTGCCGAAACAGTTGAAAAAGCAAACTGGTTCGTATTAGCAATGCGTGGCGTAGGTTCATTCTTTGCAAATATTTGGGATAGTGTTTCATCCACAGTAAAAGGATGGTTTTAATAAGAAAAGAAATGGTTCCTGTCTTGACAGGAACCATTTTTTATTGTTTATTTTCATTAGGGAAATTTATACAATACAACTCATATTCTTTTGGTCAATTAAGCAGGCTCTGCGAATAGAAGGCGGAAATAGGGGGCTTTGAATGATTATAGCTACGGAGAAACTGGCAGATAACCATAAGTACATTGTAGTTCGGGATGTTATTAACACAGAATATATAAAAATTCGCTAAAGCCTTAGAACATTACCAAGATGAAGATCTGAAAAAAACTGATTACAGCTATTTGGCGATGAGATTGTAAGTTTGGGGACCAGAAGCGTACATGAAGGAGCATAGCTGGTAATAAGGAGATAAAACTATGACAGATATAAAAGTAGGTGTTCTTGGCCTTCAGGGAGCTGTTAGAGAACATATGAATGCAATAGAAGCTAATGGAGCAACGGCAGTTCTTGTGAAAAATAAAGAAGAACTGAACGAGGTTGACGGTTTGATTATTCCAGGCGGCGAAAGCACAACAATGCGTCGACTTATTGATAAGTATGATTTTATGAATCCTTTAAAGAAGTTTGCTGAATCAGGAAAACCGATGTTTGGGACATGTGCAGGCTTAATCCTTTTAGCAAAATCAATTGAAGGTTATAAAGAGCCCCATATCGGCGTTATGGATGTTCATGTGGAAAGAAATTCTTTCGGCCGTCAAGTGGACAGTTTTGAAGCAAATTTGGATATAGCTAATGTAGCTGAGGATTTCACTGCTGTATTTATAAGAGCACCGCATATTGTAAGTGCAGGTGAGAATGTGGAAGTACTTGCTAAGCATAACGGCAGGATTGTAGCAGCGAGAGAAGGACAATTTCTTGGTTGTTCCTTCCATCCAGAGCTGACACAAGATCACCGGTTGACAGGATATTTCATTTCTATGGTAGATGAATCAAAAAAGAACTAATTTGTATATAGTGGTTGAACTTTGTTCATAATTATAGTACGATGAAAAAAACTTTTATATGACATCTACACTGATAGGAATCAGTAGCAGGAATACATTATTCTAAAGAGAGCCGATGGCTGGTGTGAATCGGTGAATAAAGCCTGTGAATCCATCCTAGAGTAAAAACAAGGAAAGCCATGTAAGATGGCAAGTAATTGTTTTCGGCTAAAAACCGTTATGTATTTAAGGTGGAAAGCATATTTGCTTTCAACTAGGGTGGCAACGCGGGTAACTCTCGTCCCTTTTTTGGGGACGGGAGTTTTTTGTGTTCTTCTAAAGGGTTTATCGTTTAGAGCATATAGCTAAAAAAGCAAGGAGGAAGAATACATGCTTGATATTAAGTTTGTACGTGCTAATTTTGAATTTGTAAAAGAACAGCTTCAGCATCGAGGCGAAGATCTGTCAGAATTGGATCATTTTGAGGAGCTTGACACAAGAAGAAGAGAGCTGATTGTAGAAACAGAACAACTAAAAAGCAGAAGAAATGAGGTATCCCAACAAGTTGCTGCACTTAAGCGTGAAAAGAAGGATGCTGAATCTTTAATTTTGGAAATGCGTGAAGTTGGTGACAAAATTAAAGGATTTGATGATGAGCTTCGTCAGGTTGAAGAGAGACTGCAGGCAATTATGCTCGGAATACCAAACCTTCCCCACGAAAGTGTACCTGTTGGTGAAACAGAGGATGATAATGTAGAGATCAGAAAATGGGGAGAGGTAAGAAATTTTGATTTTGAACCGAAACCACATTGGGATGTAGCGACAGAGCTGGATTTACTTGATTTCGAAAGAGCAGCAAAAGTTACTGGAAGCCGTTTTGTGTTTTATAAAGGGCTTGGTGCCAGACTAGAAAGAGCACTATTTAACTTTATGCTCGACCTTCATACAGAAGAGCATGGCTACAAGGAAGTTATTCCTCCATTTTTAGTCAATAGAGCAAGCTTAACAGGAACAGGGCAGCTTCCTAAATTTGAAGAAGATGCGTTCTTGATTGAAAAAGAGGATTACTTCCTAATCCCTACATCTGAGGTGCCTGTAACTAACCTGCATCGTGATGAAATATTAGATGGTGATCAGCTGCCGATCAAATATGCTGCTTTCAGTGCAAACTTCCGCTCTGAAGCTGGGTCTGCAGGAAGAGATACAAGAGGGCTAATCAGACAGCATCAATTTAATAAAGTAGAATTGGTTAAGTTTGTTAAACCGGAAGATTCTTACGAAGAGCTGGAAAAACTGACAGCAAACGCAGAGCGAGTATTACAGCTATTAGGCCTGCCATATCGTGTTTTAAGCATGTGCACAGGTGATTTAGGCTTTACAGCAGCGAAAAAATATGATGTTGAAGTATGGATACCAAGCTATGGTTCATATCGAGAAATTTCTTCTTGCAGTAACTTTGAAGCATTCCAAGCAAGAAGAGCAAACATCCGTTTCCGCAGGGAAGCAAAAGGCAAGCCAGAGCATGTTCATACACTTAATGGTTCAGGCCTTGCAATAGGGCGTACAGTGGCAGCAATATTAGAGAATTATCAGCAAGAGGACGGCAGTGTAGTGATTCCAGAAGTACTGCGTCCATATATGGGAAATAGAGAGGTTATAGGCTGATTAATTGGGCATTATAAAATATATAGAAGAAGCGAATGCTTCTTCTATATATTTATTGAATAAATGTTGACAGTAAAAGCTACATATGATATATTGTTATCTGTCTGATGGAGGAATACCCAAGTCCGGCTGAAGGGATCGGTCTTGAAAACCGACAGGCGGGTCAAACCGCGCAGGGGTTCGAATCCCCTTTCCTCCTCCATAGTTATTTTACTAATATCGCGCATAAATATTGGAGATATAAAAGTCTGCTGTTTACAGCAGGCTTTTTTTGTTTTCCTATGTAAAAAAAGAAGAGGAATAATCCTCTTCTTTATCTTTTTACAAGATTCTTTTGCTGAAGAATAACAGATATCTTCTCAATTATCGGTTCGATAGCAGAACTTCCTTCTGTTGCATCATAGTCGTTTATGTTCAATCGCAAGACTGGACATGAACTAAAGGAATCAATCCACTTCTCATAGCGAGTATGCATTTCTTGCCAATACTCTACAGGAGTTTCTTTTTCCATAGTCCGTCCTCGTTTGTCAATTCTCGTAAGTATGTCATCTAATGAACCTTCTAAATAGATCAGCAAGTCTGGATGCGGGAAATAGGGTGTCATTACCATTGCATCGAACAAGCTTGTATATGTTTCGTAATCTGTTTCAGACATTGTGCCTTTTTCATAATGCATTCTTGCGAAAATACCTGTATCTTCGTAAATAGAACGGTCCTGAATAAAACCTCCGCCATATTCAAAGATTTTCTTTTGTTCTTTAAACCTTTCTGCCAAGAAGTACACCTGCAAATGGAAACTCCATCTACTGAAATCTTGATAAAATTTATCTAAATATGGGTTCGTATCTACCTTTTCAAAAGATGTGCGGAATTGAAGTGCATCAGCAAGAGCATTAGTCAATGTGGACTTGCCGACACCGACTGTTCCGGCAATTGTAATTACAGAATTGCTTGGAATATTATATTTCGTGCGTAGGTTCATGTGTATAGGCTCCTAATTTTAATGTTTGCTTCACTTTATCTATAATAGTTTCAAGATCAGCTTTATTTTTCACAAAGTCTAATGTATCGCCATTGAATGACAGCACCGGGATATGAGGATGCTGTTCTTGGTACTGCTCCATCACTTCATGATAATCGGTTGATAATTGCTCTAAATAAAGAGGGCTAATATTTTTTTCAATATCTCTATCCCTTTGTTGGATACGGTCCATCAGAGTATCTAAACTAGCATGTAGATAGATGATAATGTTTGGCGCAGGTAAATCCTCTGTTAAAACATCATATATACGTATATATTTTGTTAGTTCTTTCTCTTTTAGTGTTCTCTTTGCGAAAATTAAATTCTTTAATATATGATAATCAGCTACCACGGGAATATTCTTGTCCAAGTAATGGGATTGAATATCATTAAGCTGTTTGTATCGATTACATAAAAAGAACATTTCCGTTTGGAAGCTCCATTCATCAATGTTCTCGTAAAATTTACCTAAAAAAGGGTTTTCCTCGACTATTTCCTTTAATAGATGATATTGAAAATGTTCAGAAAGCAGCTTCGCTAAGGAAGTTTTTCCAACACCAATAGGACCTTCTACTGTAATAAAAGGGATATTGTTCAATGCTTGTCCCTCCTGATTTATAAAATATGATAAAAAAAGACATATGAAGTCATTTTAACACATGAAAAGCGGTTATGGACATTAACTAGTGTTAAATAAAAGTGCATATTATTTCCTGGAAAAAGGCTGCCTAACAAGAGGCAGCCTTTGAAGTGTAGTGGTTATCTTTTTGTGACGTTAAAGTTATCTGATATGAGCAGCCAGTTTTGCGGAAACGATAGTCCGAGCTTCCAATAACTTACACCTCTGATATTCAATTCCTTTACTAGATCAAATTTTGCCTGTATAGACCTAGCATCTTCAAACCATACTTCATGCTGCCTTCCTTGTGCATCTGTATAGTTGAAGTGAGGCGCCTGTGCATTTGTATCGTAAAGGATAGCAACATTATTGTCAGCTGCCAGTTGAATGGCGCTCTGAGGACTTAAAGCTTTTGCGACTGAACCCTGTACAAAAGGAAGTGTCCAATCATACCCGTAAAGGTTTTGACCCATCATTATTTTGTTGGAGGGCATCTCGGTAATGGCATATTCAAGGACATTGCGCACTGGGCCAATGGGAGATACTGCCATAGCTGGTCCGCCGCTGTAGCCCCACTCATATGTCATTATTACAACAAAGTCGACAATTTGCCCGTGAGCACGGTAATCATGAGCTTCATACCATTTTCCTTTCTGCCCAGCGCTGGTTTTAGGGGCTAGAGCAGTGGAAAGCAGCCAGCCTTCCTGTGAGAAACGGGCTTTGGCTTTACGTAAAAACGAATTATAAGCTTCCCGATCAGCAGGACGCAAAAACTCAAAATCAAAATGAATGTCTCTAAAGCCATATTTTTTAGCTGTTGACACAATATTATTTAAAAAGGTATTCTGGATGGCTTGATCATTTAATAATATTCGGCCAAGCTCATCACTGAACTGGTCATTCTCTTGATTTGTGATAACCATCATCAGTACATTATTATTATTTGCTGCAATAGTAGGGAAATTATTAAGTAAAGGTTCCTTCAGCTTGCCATCTCTTAACGCTTGGAAGCTGAAAGGTGCGAGATAGGTGAGATAAGGTGCTGCTTCCCTTGCGGAAGACTCAAGAACAGGAGCTACAGTTGTTCCTCTAGGTTCAACATATGCATTAAACTCTCCTGCGCGTTTAGTTTGCTGTGGTATATATAAACGGTAACCTACTGTTAAAGGACTGTTTGGCGAGATTCTGTTGACGCTGGCAAGCTGTTGATAGGAAATGCCAAATCTCCTTGAGATAGACCATAAGCTGTCCCCTGGCTGCACCCAATAAAACCGCCCGACAATTGGAATAACTAATGCTTGACCTATGACGAGCTTATTAGGGTTAGGCAACTCATTTGCCTCTGCTATATTAGCTGCAGTAGTTCCATAAGCTTGAGCAATGCCTGTCAATGACTGGTTTGCCTGCACAACATGTATTTGCATGGGAAATCCCCTCCTGCTGTTAAAATTACTTATTGCAGTTTATGTTTGAAGTGGGGACGACATGATATTATTTTTTTCATACTTAAATATTTTTGCTTTCATTACGTTCTTCATCATTGTTAAAGCATAAACATTGTCTTTTTCATCGACAGAGGCGATGGCATTGTCAGGAACAATAATAGAGTATTCTCGCATATAAGCATCATTAGCTGTAAATAGGACACAAATATTGCCGGCAATGCCTGTCAGGATAAGCTCATCCACCTTAAGCTGATGGAGAAGTGTGTTTAATGCAGTGCCGTAAAAGGCGGAATGCTTCGGTTTTATTAAAAAGTAATCTGCCTTTTGTGGTGCTATCTTCTCAAGGATGTTGTGGCTGTATTCATTAGAACAATAATCAATGATACTGTTTATATCTGCTTTCCATAAGCTATAATGGTCATTGATATAGATTACAGGAATATTGGACTTATAACAGTACTTCTTTAAAGCAAAAATGTTTTCTGCGATTGCAGCAGCTTTTTCAGCCAAAACTTTTCCATGCTGAAATTGGAAGTCATTAATCATATCAATTATTAAAAGTGCCTTAGATGAAGTGCTCATAGTAACCTCTCTTTATTGAGTTATTAGGAATGATGACATTAGTTTAAGTAACTTTGTGAAAATAAATTACAGTTGGCAAGAAAAATGACAGTATGCACAGGGTGATGAAAAGTGGAAATAGAAAAAAATGATAGGTATTTCATGCAGATAGCTATAGAGGAGGCAAAGAAAGCAGGAGCTATTGGGGAAGTGCCAATAGGAGCTGTTATTGTACTCGATGGAGAGGTTATTGCAAAAGCGCATAACTTGCGCGAGGCAGAGCAAACTGCAATTGCTCATGCTGAGCTTCTGGCAATAGATATAGCTTGCAAAGAGACAGGAAGCTGGAGGCTGGATAATGCAGTGCTCTATGTTACTTTAGAACCGTGTGCTATGTGCTCAGGTGCTATCATACTCTCAAGAGTTAAAAAGGTAGTATATGGTGCAAGTGACCCTAAGGGAGGCTGTGCTGGTACTTTTATGAATCTTCTTCAGGATGATCGGTTTAATCACCAATCTGAAGTAGTATCAGGAGTGCTCAAGGAGGAAACAGGAGAGCTTTTGACTAACTTCTTCCGTGAACTTCGTGCAAAAAAGAAAGCTGAAAAGAAGAAGAAGAAGGCTGAAATAGAAATTACAAAAATTAACAGCTTATAATTATTGCTTTTTTGTTTGAATATAAGTATACTTAGTTTGTGTCCAAGATGACACATTAAAATTTGGTATCAAGTTTGTCGTGCTAAGCGGGGAGGTAGCGGTGCCCTGTACTCGCAATCCGCTCTAGCGAGGCTGAATTCCTTTCTGAGGCTAGTGTCCTGTAGGGTCTGCCTTAAGCAAGTGGTGTTGACGTCCGGGTCCTGCGCAATGGGAATCCATGAACTATGTCAGGTCCGGAAGGAAGCAGCATTAAGTGGACACCCCCATGTGCCGCAGGGTTGCCTGGACTGAGCTAACTGCTTAAGTAACGCTTATGGGAGCTAGTCGACGAAAGGTGCACGGCAGTTTAATATTATAATTAAAAGACTCATTCTTCTAAAAGAGTGAGTCTTTTTGATTATATAGTTTTGGATACATAACAATAACAATGTCCATTGTTTTAATGTAAAAATATATTTAGATAAGATATAATAATGAGAGCAGATAGAAAGGAGGGCGGACGATGAATTATCAAGCATTATACCGAGTATGGAGACCACAGCAGTTTATTGATGTAGTAGGTCAGGAACATATAACGAAAACACTCCAAAATGCCCTTCTTCAGCAAAAAACAACTCATGCATATTTGTTCTCTGGACCAAGGGGTACTGGTAAAACTAGTGCGGCAAAAATTTTAGCAAAAGCAGTCAACTGTGAAAGAGCACCAATCAGTGAGCCTTGTAATGAATGTGCCGCCTGTAAAGGAATTACGGATGGTTCCATACCGGATGTAATAGAGATAGATGCTGCTTCGAATAATGGAGTAGAAGAGATAAGAGATATAAGAGATAAAGTAAAATACGCTCCAAGCTCTGTTCCGTATAAAGTTTATATAATAGATGAAGTTCATATGCTCTCTATTGGGGCATTTAATGCTTTGTTGAAAACACTTGAGGAACCTCCTAAGCACGTTATTTTTATATTAGCTACTACAGAGCCGCATAAAATTCCATTAACAATCATCTCTAGATGTCAGCGCTTTGACTTTAGACGAATTACTGCCCACTCTATTGTAAAGAGAATGAAGCTAATTATAGATGAATCCGGCATTTCATGTGACGATAAGGCGTTGCAGATGATAGCAAGAGCGGCTGATGGCGGTATGCGGGATGCATTAAGCCTGCTTGATCAAGCCATTTCCTACAGCCAGGAAAGTGTCACTGTGGAAGATGCGCTTACTGTGACTGGGGCTGTTTCCCAAGGGTTTCTTAACGACTTAGCGAAAGCAGTCTATGAAAAAGATACGGTTAAAGGATTACAATCATTAGATGAACTCCTATTTTCAGGGAAAGACCCCTCAAGGTTTATTGAAGACTTTATCTTCTTTTACAGGGATATGCTTCTATATAAGACAGCACCAAACTTAGAAGAGTCATTAGAGCGGGTTATGCTTGATGATGAGTTCAGAAACTTGGCTGACTCGTATGGACAAGAACAAATTTATGAATTGATTGGTTTGCTGAATAAGACGCAGCAGGATATGCGCTGGACTAATCATCCTAGAATTTTCCTAGAGGTAGCAATTGTTAAATTGTGTCAAATGGCTATCTCTTCTCCAACACAAGACACAGGAGCCTTTTCGAACACGGAAATACAAGGGCTTATTTCAAAAATAAACAGTCTCGAAGAGGAACTTGCAAGAATTAGGCAATCGGGAGTAACAAGTTCAGCCGAGGAAGCTGCACCACAGAAAAAGGTGAGAGCAACTCGGAAAGGATTTCAAGCGCCTACTGGTAAAATTAATGAGATACTTAAGCAGGCAACGAAGCAAGAACTTCAAAACATTAAGAGTAATTGGGGTAATATGCTTGGACAGCTTGTTAAAAACCAGATGAGATCTCAAGCTGCTCTTTTAAATGAAGCCGAACCTGTTGCTGCATCTACGGACTCAATCGTTATCAAATTTAAATATGAAATCCACTGTCAAATGGCTTTGGATAATGTTAAATTTATAGAGACAATCACGTTATCTCTTCAGCAGCTGCTAGGCAGAAGGTATAAATTAGTAGGTGTCCCTGAAGAACAATGGCTAAAAATAAGAGAAGATTTTTTAAGCAGTTCCCATCATGCAGGATCCGATGAGGAAAATGAGGGAAATCACGTAAATCAGGCAGATGACCCGGTAGTTGCAGAGGCAAGAAAACTATTTGGTGAAGAATTGCTTGAAGTGAAGGACTGATTGTTGAACGACAGGAGAAATTTGCATATTATATTAAATATGCAAAAGGAATAAATAACTTTAAATGAAAATGGAGGAATTCTTATGCGCGGAATGGGTAATATGCAAAATATGATGAAGCAAATGCAAAAAATGCAAAAGAAAATGGCGGAAGCTCAAGAGGAACTTGGAGAAAAAAGAATTGAAGGTTCTGCTGGCGGCGGAATGGTAACAGTAATCGTTACAGGACATAAAGAAATAGTGGATGTAGTAATCAAGGAAGAGGTTGTAGATCCAGAAGACGTAGAAATGCTCCAAGATCTTGTGCTTGCAGCTACAAATGACGCATTGAAAAAAGCGGATGAGCTAACAAACTCAACAATGGGGCAATTTACAAAAGGACTTAATCTTCCTGGAATGTTCTAAGGAGGAGTTTCATGCATTATCCTGAACCAATATCAAAGCTGATAGACAGCTTTATGAAATTGCCAGGAATCGGCCCGAAAACGGCTGCTCGACTGGCGTTTTTTGTATTAAATATGAAAGAAGATACTGTTCTAGATTTCGCAAAAGCACTAGTCAATGCAAAACGAAATTTAACTTATTGTTCCGTATGCGGTCATATAACGGATCAGGACCCATGTTATATATGTGAGGATACTAGAAGAAATCGTAAGATAATCTGTGTAGTTCAAGATCCGAAAGATGTCATCGCCATGGAAAAGATGAAGGAATTTGACGGATTGTATCACGTTTTGCATGGTGCTATCTCACCAATGGATGGTATTGGTCCAGAGGACATTAATGTTCCATCTCTCATCAAGCGTTTGCAGGAAAGTGATGTAGAAGAGGTAATTATGGCTACTAACCCAAATATAGAGGGAGAAGCAACCGCTATGTATATCTCCCGTCTGTTAAAACCATCGGGGATTAAGATAACAAGGATAGCGCATGGCTTACCTGTAGGCGGAGATCTGGAATATGCAGATGAGGTTACTTTATCTAAAGCGCTTGAGGGCAGAAGAGAAGTATAATCAGAGGGAGGATAAAGTATGCTTTTTCGCCGAAAAGGAAAGTTGAGAAAAGAATTCGATGAGAAGTTATTAGTTCAGTTTCATGAAACAAAAAAACACTGGCTAAAAGAAAAGTCGATACTCGAAAAAAGCTTTGACCCTTCTGATGAGGTCATTTGTGCTGCAAAACTGACTGAAGCAAAGTATTTCTTTCTTTTTAAAGAGGCTAAAGAGAGAAATGTTAATTTAATGAAATAATAGAAGCACTCCCTAGTTCTTTTTTGTGGTAGTTGGACATACCTTTTAATACAAAAAGAACTAGGGAGGTTTTGTTTGTGAGCCCAGTTGTCATTATTTCTATTGTCAGTGGTTTGATTGTCCTTCTTCTGATAATAGGTACTCCCATTAAACCATTGCGTTTTGTAGGACAAGGGTTGATTAAAATTGTAATAGGTGCTCTTTTCCTTTTCTTCCTCAATGCTATTGGGACTAAGTATGGCATACACGTGCCGATCAATATTGCGACATCTACTGTTTCTGGAATTTTAGGTATTCCAGGTGTCGTTGCACTTGTAGCAATTCAACAATATATATTATAAGGGCAAGTTAGTATAAAGAGCAGACTGCTAAGTTTTAGCTGTCTGTTTTTTATTTAACGTCTATTATAAATAAATGTTTAAAAAGTTTAAAAAAGATGTTGACTAGGAAATAACATGCTGGTAATATTATAAAAGTCGCAGCAAGCAATTAATAACTAGTTAAAAATTATTAATTTATCTGTTGACATTTATAATATGTAAATGATAATATATAAAAGTTGCTTCTGATAGCAACGGAAAAATTGCTCTTTGAAAACTGAACAAACAAAACGTCAACAATAATCGTTTTTATAACTTGCGTTATAAAGATGAAAACAAAGTAACAAAAAGCTAGAGTTTAGCAAATGAGCTAATCTTACTCTT
>NZ_JAMAUK010000053.1:0-13970 GCF_023714395.1 Niallia sp. MER 6
GAAAATCTTTTTACTCATTATTTTCTCCGTCTCCATGTTTCTCTAGTTGTGTTACATAATTATACAAAAAAATACCCTATAGGTAGACTTTTTTTAAGTGTCTACTCTATAGGGTACATTTTACTTTATTCCATGCGGAGTATTGGCTTTTTTTTATTATCAAAAAAACATAGGAGGTCATGACAAATGGCAAGAAAGGAAGCATTAAAAGGACTTATTGAGGAAAAACAGGGGGAATTGTCGGCGATTTTAGACCAACAGGCGGAAAATGTACGACAATATAAGGTACTTTGGGAGGAAAGAAACGTTTGTTTAGACAGTGGCCACACGTTAAAGGCTCACGAACTAGAGGGAAAATATTATCACCTGCGTGATGTTGTCGGCAAGAAACTTGATAAAAAACGTATTGAAATTGATAACGAAATTGAGGAATTACAAGCGGAAGCCTACCGCCTAAAGAACAAGCTGAAATTAGATACAGGTATTTTAGACCGTCAACAACAGGAATTACAGAGGTTGGAAAAGGAATACCAGGACAAATTGGCAGAACAGCAGAAAGCTATTTCAGATACTGAATTTACCTTGAAACATTCAGAACAACGCATTTTAGAGTTAGAGGGAAGCGAGTGATGAATGTAAATACACTTGAAGCAAGAAGACAGTACCAAAGGGCATACCAAAAGAAATGGTTACAGAACCCCGAAAATAAAAAAAAGCATAAGCAAAGCCAAAAGAAATGGCGGGAAAAGAATAAAGAAAAATTGAAGCAGAATAGTATTAATTTTTACTCTCGCTTAGCAAAGGAGCAAGAGCAATGAAAATAAACGATTTAAGGTCAACAGAAGTAATTGAAATAGTTGAAAGTGAGCCTGTTTTAGAGATTGTCACCGAACAGGAACAGAGTACAGATAAAGCATATCTAGGCATGATAAATAATGCCCTGGTGGGGGTGGGAAAGTAATGACATTTGAAGAAAAAGTAAACCAATTTTTAAACGTCACAGGCGATATAGAGCAACTAGAAACGCTTTTATTTGAACGGTCGGCGGAATTACTTCAACTTATAGCATTCATCAAGGAAAAAGGACTGGAAGCAGAATACAGAGCAAGAATAACAATAGCGAAAGCAAAAGCAGTACCACAGATGAATAATGGGTGAATTAGAGTAATAAGCAGTAATACAAGTTGAAAAAAGATTTTATTGAGAACAGATAAAGGGGGTGGGGCGGATTGCTCCCCCTCATTTTTGAAAACGATACCCCATGACATGGACTTTGGAGGTGTAAACATGGAAAAGACGGTATGCGGAGCAACTACAAGAAGCGGCACATCATGTAAGAAAACACCGTTGAAAAACGGAAAATGTCGGCTTCATGGTGGAAAAAGTACAGGACCGAAAGACAAGGAAAAGCACCGCGAAAGCCTAAAAGGTAATAAAAATGCACTAAAAACAGGCGAATATGAAACAATTTCATTTGATACTTTGTCAGAGGAAGAAAAAGAACTGTATGAGCGAGTTTCGACAGACCCAGCTACGCAAGTAAACGGGCGGTATAAAATTCTTGAAATAAGAACTTTTCGACTGATGAAACGCTATGTGGACGAGTTGAAAAAGAAAAAGCCTGACGAGGAACTACTTGAAAGCCTTGAATTTGCTTTGACACGCACTGATGCAAGGGCGGTTGATTTAATTAGGGAAAATCGTTCGTTGTCAGCTGAAACAACTGATAATGATAATGGTTCTCTAGGAACTTTGGTCGACATCATGGCAGACCTACGGAAAGAGCGGATACGTCCATAGTAAACATTTAAAGGAAATAAAATTACTCTTGGGAAAATACAATACCTTTCCTTTTTAAATTTTTGATAGGGTTAAGATTTTTAGAAAATAGAGCATTCGTTCACTTAAAAAAAATGAACATTTCCCAATATATTTTATGTAATTTAAAATTAAAAGGAGATGTTAGGAAATGAACAAACGTATGGAAAAAGAAAAAAAGCGATTGGTGAAGCGTCTTTTGCATGGAGCTACAGTTATAGAAGGTGAAGTTGTATTAATACAGAACTTTCTCTTCCCAGAAGTACCTACAAGCATTTTAGAAATTATTGATAAAATTGTGGTCGATAAAGAAAAGGAAAGGCAGAAGGAAAAAGAGAAAAATGAAGTTGTTCAATCAACTTAGAAAAATCTAAATGAATACCATAATTAATTCTAGTGGGTCGATTAGTTCGACTCATTTTTTTATTTGGAATTCTATTAATACATTCATAGGATAATGGGTTATTAATGCTTTTTAGGAAGTTAAAAACAAGTAAAATCCTTTGATATAGGTGTTCTTGTGAGTTATTAATAAAGTCTTATACATAGGAGTTTACAACGAGTACGAGAGGTCTTATACTCATTTTACAAATAAAGGAAGGAGTGGTGAAGTGGAAAAGGTTTTTGGTTATGTACGTGTCTCAACTGAAACACAAGCTGAAAGAGGTTATGGTAAAGATGTTCAAGAAAATGCCATCAAGGAGCATTGCAAGGCAAACGGACTAGAGCTTATAGAGGTTTTTCAAGATTTGGGAGTGAGTGGGACATTAATCGACCGAGATGGACTTACAGACTTGTTATCTGCTCTTTCAGAGGGTGAAGTAAAGCGAGTTATTGTAATGAATACAAGTCGTTTATGGCGGGCAGACAATGCTAAGGTAATGATTAAACGGCAACTAATGAAAGCTAATGCCGAAATAAATAGCGTAGAGCAACGTACATATTCTATTTACGATAAAGATCCTAATGATTTTCTAATTAATGGAATGATGGAATTGCTAGACCAATATGACCGCTTAAGTATAAACATGAAGCTGGCAAAAGGCAGGCGTCAAAAAGCTAAAGGTGGAGTAAAAGCTTGTGGTAATGCTCCCATAGGTTATAAGTGGAAGCATGAAGGAGTGAAAAAACCTATTGTGGTAATTGATGAAGAGAAAGCACCAATAATTAAAGAAATATTTAAGCAGTACCTAGAGAACAAATCACTTGCAAAGGTTCAAGGTTACTTGAAAGAACATGGCTTTAAAACTCAACAGGCAAAAGATTTTTCAACTATGGCAATTAGAAATATATTGACCAACCGTTTCTACATAGGAGAGGTAAAACATTCTGATATAAACGTAAAAGGTAGCCATGAGCCATTAATTAATAGAATTACATTCGGAAAAGTGCAATCCCAATTGAAAAGGAACATACGAAAGGGGGCATAGTTAATTGAAATCAGATTTTGAGAGTATGAAGAAACTTCCTAGAAAGTCTTCTAAAGATTATTTGGAACTTATGCATCTAGCACTTGAAATGAACGATAAAGAATGGTTTGAAGAGTTGGCGAAGGAAAGAGAAAGAATTGAAAAAATAGAAGAAAAGATAAAGCTTGAATTAGGTTGGAAAGAGGATGAGTAGATGGAGATAAATAATTTTCTAAGCTTATTTGATGAATATATAGTAGCTCCAGGGTTCAACAGGTCTGATATATCACAGTGGTTTAATACCAACAAGCATAAAGAGATTAATAGAGGGGTTTATGCAATATTAAATTATAAACTTGAAATTTTATATATTGGTTCATCAATAGATTTACGGAAAAGACTTCCTGAACACCTTTATCAGGGGAAACTTTCAGGTTATTTTCAAGAAGTTTTATTAATTGGTATTAAGTCCGTAGATGGAGATGTTACTATCCTTGAAAGAAAATATATCAGAGAACTAAAACCAAAGCTCAATAAGTATAGGTATTAATTGTTGAAAGGATAATACTAAGCCTCAGCTCTCTTCTCGAAAGAAAGTTGATTTTTTTTGCTAAAAATAAAATTCCATAAATTACAATTTAAAAAATGAATTAACTTTACAATAGATTATTATGTACGGACAAGCAACGTACGAGATTGGTTGCTATGAACTTTTTATCCTTGCACCATAATTACCCTTTCCTTTGTGTTTTCATTGTCAAAATGAAGTATCTCGTGGCGAAAAAAACGGATATAAAAATTAGGCTTAATAAAGGAATACATCTTGTAATTAAGTACTTAATCTATCAACCAATAACCACTTATAACTTATAAACTTAAAAACCTTGTCACCTTAAATTTCAAAAATTAAGGAGATGAGCTCATTGTTAGCAAATGTAAAGTTAGACAAATTGGTATTAGAATATGGCAACATACCTCTTAACTTTTTTCATGCTTTAGAGGAAGAAGGAGAAATTAGCAATATTAAGAGTACTGAGGGTTTCCACTATCACCGTTGCTTACAGATAAGTAAAAAAAGTAACGCATATATTAAATTTTATTATCAGTCAAAATATGAGATTTGGAAACCGTTTGGAAAACTCCGCTTAGAAACACATCCGAAATATTTAAGTGAATTTTCAACATTACTAAAAAAACTAAAAGAAATAAGTAGAGATATTTACTTTGTATCTACGGATGTTGCTTTTAATATTCCACTACCTTTAAACAATATATTTGTTACATCAAATACTGGAAGGCAAATGAATATATTTCAAGGTACAAGATATTTTGGTGGTAAAGGTCAACGTAGAAAACATGGATATTGCCGTATATATGATAAAAAGGAAGAGTTAGCAAGCAAGGGTATTGTTATAAATGATGAGCTAACAAGAGTGGAAATAGTCTATAAACCTACTAGACCAATAAAGTTAGAGGAATTATTAATAGAACCCCCATCATTCAATAAATTATACACTGGAACAATAATTAACCTAGACAATCAACTTACACCTATATATAAAGCTATATTAATTTGTTTGCTGAGCGGTAAGATGGCAATTAATGAATTTTCTAGACATTATAGAAGGGTTTTAAAAAAACAACTAGATAGCCAAGAGCAAATAGATTTTGACCACGTGCTTCAAAGTGCTTGGGTTGAACAGATATCAACAATAAAAGGTATTTTATTAGGTGAGTCAAATGAATGAAAATAATAGACTATGTTTATCCAAACACAATGAAGCGGAACTAAAAAAGGAAGAAGCTATCAAGGCTCTTGCACATTTAATAAAAAAATATGCTGGTGAGTTATTAAAGGCAAAAGACGATACTAAATCTTCCAGCTAGGAGGTATATTACAATGGAAAAAAGAGAAAGAGCAGCCATTTATATAAGGGTTTCAACAGAGGAACAAATACAAGGACATTCCCTTGAAGCACAGGAGAGTATGTTGAAAGAATTTGCTGAAAAGAAAGGGTTTGAAATATATGATGTATATAATGATGGGGGTTATTCTGGAAAGAATTTTGATAGGCCTGAAATCCAAAGATTATTTAATGATTTAATGAACGATAGAATAGATATAATTTTAGTATGGAAAGTTGACCGTCTCTCTCGAAATAATACAGATGTAGTTTCACTGATTGATAATGAATTAACACCAAGAAACAAGAAATTAATAATTACCTCTATTGACATGGATTCATCCTCACCAACAGGGCATATGTTTATCTCTTTACTAAGTACATTTGCACGTTACGAAAGAGCAACCATTATAGACCGAGTTAATGCGGGAATGCAAAAAAGAGCTGAAAAAGGTTATTGGAACGGTGGTTCAATTCTAGGTTATGATTCAGTAGATAAGCAATTAATTATAAATGAGCAAGAGAGTGCAATTGTCAGGGAAATATTTAAACTTAGGGCGGACGGAAAGGGCTATAAATTTATAGCAAATACATTAAATACTAGGGGAATAAAAACTAAAAAAGGGAAAAATTTTAGTATTCCAGCAATTAAGCTTATTGTGAATAACCATATATACATTGGAAAAATGGTTTGGAAAAAGCATCAAGAATGGAGTACAAAGAGAAGAGCGGGAAAAGTAGAACCAATAATTGTTGATGGTGTCCATGAAGCTATTATTGAACAAGAACTATGGGACAAGGTACAGGGGATAAACGAGTTTCAAAAGAAATCATTTACTTCTAATAGAAATTTTAATGGTAATTTCTTTTTAACGGGGTTATTAAAGTGCCCTAAATGTGGTGCTGGTACTGTAATGAGTAAATCAAAAAAGAAAAATAGTGACGACTACCATCTTTATTATATGTGTCAAGCATATCACAATAAGGGAAAAGCAGTATGCGGTACGAATTTAATAAAAAAGGAAGAAGTTGAGCAAAAAGTATTAAATGAAATATCATTTTTAGTGAATAATGATGATATTTTTAATGATTTGTTAAATGAACTAAATAGTGACAATGATAAAGAAAATGAGGTATTCAAAAATGATTTAAGGTTTATAAATAGACAACTTAAAAAGTCATACGATAAACGGTCAAAGCTAGACAATGATTATTTTGAAGGTCATTTGATAAGTAGCACTTACAATCGTTTAATGAGTGATTTACAAAAGGAAATTGAGAAATTAGAAAGAGATATAAAAAAAATAGAAAGCGAGATTATTAGCAATGAATCATCAATAAATAAGGATGAAGTAATTTATACGCTGAAAAATTTCAATAAATTTTTTGAGATAGTTAGCGACGAGGAAAAAAAGTTGCTTGTTAGGTCGTTAATAAAAGAGATACACATGGATGAGAACCGGAAGGATGTAAAGGAGATAACCTTCTGGTTTTCTTCTGCCCCTAGTTTACCATCTAATAAAGTCAGCAGAACCGTACCATAAGTGAATGATTCTCTCGTTCGCAAGCAAGTGTATGTAAAACGTGAGGAATAATCATGTCAGGACTAAATGTGTTAGCTTCTTAGCTAGGTCGAAGTAATGAACTGGCACATAAGCTTGTTCAAGTAGAATATCATGATGGTATGGTAGAAATAGTTACCGGGAAAAGAGAAGCACTTAACAGCTCCACAACTAAAAAGAGTTAAAAACGCTTATAAAAACATTAAAAGCTAATTTTTTGTTCAGTCAGGATAATCTTATTAGAAGGAATATCCTGACTGAACAAATACAAATTACAGCACTCTAAGTCAATTGTAATCACATTTGCTATTAGCTTTTATTTCTTAACAACCGGAATCCACATTTCACCATATATTAAACCGTTTCGCTGCTCCATCTCAACACTTGCGTTTGGTCCACCAACATAAGCGATATTCTGTACTTCTGGTAAGACTTGACCAAAGGCAATCCCAGTAAGTTTATTGCTTAGCTCCTCAGCTGTCAGTGCTTCTCCTTTGACAATTAAATAGAATCCTTTAGGAAATTGGATAACTCTAGATTCCTCTTCTGGTAAGGTTTCCTCTGACATGACACCGGCATAATGCATCATTTTGTTATTCACTGCCTCATTAACAGCAAAAATATAGTCATTTGTAGCGAGTGCTTTTAAAGTGTTAAGTCTTCCATCTTGTTTGACAGCTTCCCAGAAATCTGACTTTTCTTTATTTATACCAGCATAGTCTGTATAATCGCTTTTTAGCTCAATTCCCAAACCTAAAACCGTAAAGCTTTCTTTTTCTTCTAAAGTATACTCTGCCATATTCAAAACCTTCCTTCTTGAAATTTTTCAAATGACTTGTGTTTTCATTTGATGTGTTTATAATAACCTTTAATCATGTCAAAAAATGATACTGTTTAGGAGATCCTTTATGAAAAAAGTTGAACGGATTAATACTGTTATGCGCTATATTAATAATCGTGCCCATTTTACAATTTCTGAAATCATGCAAGAATTTAATATCTCTCGTTCAACAGCTACCAGAGATATCAAAGAAATTGAAAGTATGGGAATGCCGCTTGTTGCTGAGGTTGGAAGGGACGGAGGATATTATGTAATGAACAACTCCGTTTTGCCTAATATTCACTTTACCGATAGTGAAATCAAAGCTCTTTTTATTGCCTTCATGGCAACAAGAAATCAACAGCTCCCATATCTTAAGAGCAGACAGTCTTTGGCTGAAAAGTTACTTGGCCTTCTTTCAGAAAATCAACAAGATGATTTAGTGCTTTTAAATCAAATTTTACTGTTTGAAGGAACCAATCCTCATAATCCTGATCTTCTTGATTTATCAGATCTTCCACATCCAACATTGGAGAAACTTATCCAAACACTACTTTTGGATAGCTATTTACTGATTACCATTAAAGAGGAGAAGGAAATAAGCTCTTATCCAATTTTTCTCCTGCATCTGTACCGTGAAAAAAGTCTATGGATAATTGAAGGCTTTGATTTAAAAGATGAAAAGAGGAGAATTATTCCTGTCGACAATCTCACCAATGTAGAGCCATATCCTACAAAAAATAGAGTAAGTAAGAAAAAGATTTTAGAAAAACTACATAAACAGCAGGAAGTATACAACATTGTCTTAGAACTTGGTCCAAGGGCGATTGCACAATATAAAAAATACCATCCACTAAAGGTATCCATTTCTTATACGAATCCTTATCAAACTGCAGCTATTCTAAAGGTTTTTATTAACGTTAAAAACCCAGAGGAATTAACTGAATGGACAAACTGGTTGCTTTTTTTAGGTAGAGATATCAAGGTCAAGGAATTGCCTGAAGAGGTTTTAGATGATTTGCGAGAGAGATTATGGTTATTTGATGCATAAGCGGTGCTAGTACCTATATCTAAGTCGGAGAATTGTACCACAATTAAACATTAGCATTGCCTATGGTACTTTCTTAAAAATAAAGAGGGCATCTTAGAAGGAGTTTTTCTTAAAAAGTTCGCAGTATATAGTATGTAACGTTATCTCGATAAATTAAAAGGCTTGAGCCCCTTAGAATTTCAGAGGTCAAGCCTACTGACACTAAGTCAGTTCTTAATCATCTACACGTTTTGCTCTAGACCGTTTAAACCCGCCGTCCTGCCACAGTTGAAACAAATAGATGATTAACGAAAAACCGACCATCATAGCGACAACAGCTATTGTAGGCAAACTCGATTTACTTGAAACCATTCCTAGCCGTTGCCATATTGGGTAAACTATGTACATAAATCCCCCGTCCAAAAGGATATTAACAATCAAATATATCCAAAACTTCTCATAAGTAAAATGAAATACCCAGATAACAATCACTAAATAGGCTCCATATACCCAAGGAACCGGAATGATTTTATCCCATCCGAACAGACTAGAACCTGTCTCATTCCACCATCCATAATGATGAGCCGCTTGATAGGCCAAGGTATGAATAACGGTCATAAAAAGAGCGACCGGCATGTATCTGCGGACAGTATCCATTTTCAAAAAAAACAAGGAAAGCCAAGGCACTATCAAGAGTGACCAGAGGATGATCTGTTTCATGTTTATTTAATACCTCACACAATAGTTTTATGATTAGTGTTGCTCTCGGTTCTTATATTTATTCGGATGCATCCTTTAAAAGTAACTAAAATATAATTGTGATTCCATATATAATGGAATCTATACATAACAAAAATAATAACGCTAGTTTCCATGAATAAGTATGTTTCTATTTATGAACAAATATGCTCTAATAGGGATAGATAATAGTTCATACAGATGTGAGTAGTTAAAGAAGTGAGGAATTAATGGTGAAAAAATTCAAGAAGTTTTACTTAGAGATTACAAGTGTATGTAATCTTGCATGCAGCTTTTGTCCGCCAACAGAACGACAGAAGCAATTCATTTCTGTGGAGGATTTTTCTAAGCGATTAGACCAAATTAAACCGCACACAGACTATATTTATTTACACGTAAAGGGTGAGCCGCTGCTTCATCCTAAAATAGGCGATTTGTTAGACGTAAGCCATGAAAAAGGGTTTAAAGTTAATATTACAACAAATGGAACATTAATTAATAAAAAGAGAGAAAAATTACTAAATAAGCCTGCGCTAAGACAAATGAATTTCTCACTCCATAGCTTTGATGGCCATATTGGTTCTAAAGATAAGGAAGGGTATGTGAGAAGTATTCTTTCCTTTATTAAAGAAGCTACGAGCCAATCTGATATGATAGTTTCCCTGAGATTATGGAATCTCACTCAAGATAATACGACGAATTTGGAAAGAAAACGAAACAGAGAGTTGCTTGAAATTATTGAGAAAGAATTTGAGTTAGACTTCAAAATTGAAGAGAAGGTCACACCAGGAAGTGGTGTTAAACTAGCGGAACGCATCTTTATTAATCAAGATTACGAGTTTCAGTGGCCTGCATTACATGAGGAAGAAGATGATGGAAAGGGCTTTTGCTATGGTATGCGTAATCAAGCAGGTATTTTAGCAAACGGAACGGTTATTCCTTGTTGTTTAGATGGTGAGGGAGTTATTAACCTTGGTAACATTAATGATAATTCATTTTCTGATATTATCGAAATGGATAGAGCAAAAAATCTTGTAGCGGGTTTTTCACGAAGAGTGGCAGTAGAGGAACTCTGCAGAAAATGCGGATATCGTAAAAGATTTGGAAAATAGAGAGGCAATTGAGCAGGAGGTAGTGAGTTAGTTAGATAACTCACTACCTCCTTTAGATTTTATAGACTAAAAACAGGTGAATATATTTGGAAAAAATAATGTTTCCTGTATCCTCCAGCTCCAATTGATTAATAATAAAATCAATTGGAGCTGGAGGAGTGGAACACAATGACTGTCAGTGGATTAAAACAAACCTATCTTAAAGTATCTGGTATCAACTTATACTGTGAATACATATTGAATGATAAACCACCAATTCTTTTGATCCACGGCTTTGCATCCTCAACTTATACGTTTCGACGCATTGTACCTTTATTGCAAGAGCATTATTCTGTCGTTGCTGTTGACCTCCCTGGATTTGGGAAAAGCGAGAAATCGACTTCGTTTATATACAGTTTTCAAAATTATGCGAAGCTAATGTTAGAATGTATGGAACAGTTTGGATACTCTAATGCTCATATTGTTGCTCATTCGATGGGAGGTCAAATAGCGCTTTATATGGCCATGATGGCTCCTGAGAAAGTTAATAAATTAGTTTTATTATGTAGTTCTGGATATTTGAAACGGGCGAAAAAACCGCTCGTTTTCACTTCATATTTACCTTACTTTGAGAAGCTTGTTTATCATTATATTCAAAGAAGGGGTGTCATACATCATTTGAAAAATGTCTTTTTTGACCAAACATTAATCAATGATGAAATGATTCGAGAATTCGGTAAACCGCTGGATGATATGGGATTTTATAAGGCTTTAATCCGACTCCTGCGACATCGTGAGGGAGATTTACTGCCAAAACAGCTGAATGATATACAAGTGCCAACATTATTGATATGGGGCGAGGAAGACCGTGTTGTTCCAGTGGGGGTAGGAAAACGCCTTGTTAGTGATTTACCCGATGCACAGTTAATTACCTATGAAAAGACAGGACATTTAATTACAGAGGAACGTCCAGAGCTTGTTTTTAAGAATATCATGATGCATATAAACTGATAAAGGCAAGTTAATGTAAAAAAGGTGCTTGATTAAGCACCTTTTTTGTTAATTCATTAAGATAGTTTTTCTTTGGCTGCTTCATAGTAAGGGTCGCCAACCTCTAGAATAAATTGCAGAATGTCTTCTGCTGCTTTTGTATTGATAAAATTGCGTTGACTAACAATCATTTCATTTAGTTTCTCACCATTATTTTCAAGTAAACTTGTTAACGTATATTTAATTTCCTTTGGTTTTTTACAGACTACGCCTAAATTAAAGTTCTCTGCAAAGGTTGGATTATCCTCTTCCTGACCTGGCAATGCTCCCGTAATAATAAGTGGCGTATTGGTAGCTATTGCTTCAAACATGACGTTAGGACTTCCTCTAGTAAAGGCAATATCTGCTGAAAGCATGAGATCTTGGATGTTTTTCGTGAAACCATAAATCTCTACTCGATCACCATATTTGGCCTTAAGGGACATTTCCAGCTTGGTTTTTAGATTGAGATTTTTTCCAGCTACTATTTTAACGTTACAATCAAAATGGTTCAGTAAATTGTCAGCTATTTTCTTCATATTACCAACACCTTCACCACCGCTCATAATTAAGCATGTTAAAGATTGGCCTTTTTTATAAAATTTACGATGATTATAACTTTTAGGGAAAAATCGGGATCGGACAGGAAAACCGGAAACCTTTATTTTCTCATCTGGAATCCCAAATTCAATGCATTTATTTTGAGCTTCAGAGGTAGGGCTGATAATATAGTGTGCTCTTTTGTCTGCCCAAAGAGGAAAAATATTCACAAGATCAGCAATGAGAGTAAAGAAAGGAATATGAATATCCTGCTTTTCTAAAATATTTAAGATAGAACCATTAAAGTTAGGATGAACCGATAAAATCATGTCTGGTTTTACATCTTCCAGTAATTTTAGAAAATTATCTCTAATTAGTGATTCAATAAAATTGTCTACTAGATGGGGCTTCAGTGCAGATAGTTTCCAAATCATTTTCCAAAGATTTTCAGAGTTTCTTGTGATAGGGCCATAGGATTGACCAATTTTTAAAAGCAACCGTTTACCGAGAGAAAATCCATCTACTACAAAAATTTTCACATCATTATGAGATTGAACTTTTTCACACAATGATTCTGTGATGCTTTTATGCCCATGTCCTGTAATATCAGAGGAGATTATCAGTAATGTCTTTTCCATAGAATCAGCCCTTCTTTAAGATTGCTGTATTTTTTAATTGTTTTATAACTTGCTTATATTGTTTCAAGGAGTACAGTGTACCGATAAAACAGTCTCTAATCTTGTGATCGGATGATACAGAAAGGATGGCAAGAATGGGAAAAAACTTATTGGTACGAAAACGCAGATCCTTCCAATAGACCAAATATCCATTCTTTCTTTTAAGAACAAATGGGTATGCATATTGGGTGCTAGAAAGAAAATCGGAAATAAGCGGGTGGCTTTTACTGTCTGTGACTATTTTTGGATATTCTATTTTCTTTACAAGAGAGTGATCGACCTTAAGACTGCCATTTGAGTAAACTCCAAATAAAAAGTCTTCTTTCGTCTCAATGATAACGTCCCAATGAAACAAGGAAATACGTGGGATTAATTTAATTCGAATAGAGTGATGAAAATGCAGATGCAACGTTCTCTTAATTAAAACGGTCGACAGAGTTCGAACAGCAAGATATAGAATAATAAAGATATAAATAATTAAAAACACTTTGCCCATTTCATAAAACGGCAGCAGGCAAAAGCCCAGCAAATGTACGAATAGGATAGTAGGATCTACTAATGGAATGGAGTCAAAGGCAATCCACTTTTTCGAGAAGGGCAGTAAAACTTGAGTTCCATGAACATTGAATAAATCAAAAAGCACATGCAAAATAACAGCTAAAAATGTCCATAAAAGTAAATGAAGAAAGGAAGATTCCGGGAAAAAGGCATAAATAATACCTGAAACAGCGAGACTCCATAATGGCAATGCTAGGAGAGAATGGGATAAGGAACGGTGATTTCGGATATAACTTCCTTTGCCCTTCATACGATAGATGAAGTCAAAGTCAGGAGCATTTGAACCAATTACTGTTCCAAACATAACAGCTTGTGACAGGGCAGGTTGATTAGCAATAACAGGATCAATATGAGCAAGGGCAGCTAATCCAAAACCCATAATAATGTGAGAACTTGTATCCATATAATCACTCCTTATCATTTTTCAATATAAACCACTTTGTATATAGGTAAGTCCTCTTCATTATATTTGGTATGTGTTCCTTCATTCGTGATTTAATGTAAAGATTATGTAGAGATTCTGTATGAAAATGGCTTTTTAAAGATTGATAGAAAGTAAGGATAGTATTTCAAACGGTGAGTCTATGATTTTGGATTGATAAAAGGAGTTAAATAGGGGAAGGCAGAGGTTACAATCTTTTTACTTGTAAACCGCCTGCCTTTTTTGAAAGATAAGAAAGTATAAAAATTTGGGTCTACCACAGTCATTTAAGCTGTGGTATTTTCATTTTATGGAGACCAATATATTGAGAAGAATATTTTTTGATAAACACCAACATTGGGAAGCTTTCAAA
>NZ_JAMAUK010000054.1:0-13475 GCF_023714395.1 Niallia sp. MER 6
GTGAAAATCTTTTTACTCATTATTTTCTCCGTCTCCATGTTTCTCTAGTTGTGTTACATAATTATACAAAAAAATACCCTATAGGTAGACTTTTTTTAAGTGTCTACTCTATAGGGTACATTTTAAACATGGGGCTGACTTTATTAATTATTGCTGGTGTCCGACGATTACTAATTTTCCTGTGTCCAGCACTTCTTCGTATTTCTCCGCTTCCATTTCTGTTAATCCTACGGATTGCATTTTAGAACGAAGCTCGTCTCCTCTTTTTCTGAAGACATTTCCAATTGTGTCCATTAAGCCTTGTTCCTTCATGCTGACATCACCAGTTTCAGTGGCCGCAGTCAAATCTTCTGAGCGATCTTTGTCGTGGGCGAAAATATAGATATTTTCCTTTGTATACCCTTGATTTTCTAATTGTGTAATCACATTAGTTGCTTGTACACCATTTTCCACTACTTCTACTTTATACATATCTAATTCCTCCTTAGAATTTGTATAGAGCTTCTGTCGCTCTCTCTATCTACTATTTATCCGATTTTACTAATAGTGAAACATAAAATTTTGTTTCTACTAAACTGGAAAAATGATACAAACGTGAAATGCACCACTTTCGACAAATTTCCCTATATAATAAAAAGTACATAAGCTATTAATAAAGGGGAGAAGGAATGAAGAGAAAAGACTGGAAGCAGAGCCGAAGAGAGCAAGCGGCAGCAGTAATGGAAGCAGAGCAGCGTTCTTACCTGCCAAAACTAGGGATTTTCAATCGAACAAAACGGGGAATAAAAAGAGCTTTTTTTATGGTTGTCCTCTTACTTGTTTTGGTAGCAATTATTATAGCATGTTGGAAAATGGCAATGGCAGATGAACCTGCCATAAAGGAAGGCAGTTTTGTTGAGCAGATGAAGGATTTATCCTCATTAGCTACCTCGCAAGCATTTGTGAAGGTTATTCTGGAAAAAGAGGATAATGAAATCTTTGGAAAAGAAATCAGTACAGATATTCCTGGAACAAAACGGAAAATTCTTCTTGTTGTCCCTGGGTCTGTTACTGCTGGTGTAAATCTGGAGGAAATAGAATCGGACCGGATAGCAGTTGACGAAGAGAAAAAAGAGATTAGCCTCAAGCTTCCTCATGCAGAAATTTTGCAAGAGCCGTCGATAGACTTTGATCAAGTAGAGACATATTCTATTTCTGGTTTATTTAGAGGAGATGTAGATTGGGAAGAAGGTTATCAGCTTGCCAATGAGGCTAAAGAGGAAATCAAGAAGGAAGCAGATTCACAAGGTTTATTGGAAAAGGCAGAAGCAAATGCCGAAAAGACTATAAAAGAGTTTTATTCACAGCTTGGATACAGTGTAAAGATAGAATATACAGAAGGTTAAAGGATGATTATTATGTTGGATATAATTAATAATGACTGGCAGCAGCTCTTAGAGCGTGAACGGCAGAAAGAGTATTTTACTAGCTTGGAAGAATTCCTGAAAGGGGAATACAGTCAGTATACGGTTTATCCTGCAAAGGAAGATATATTCAATAGTTTAAAATACACACCACTAAAGGAAGTGAAGGTAGTCTTCTTAGGGCAGGACCCTTATCACGGACCGGGGCAGGCGCATGGGTTAAGCTTTTCTGTTAAGCCTGGTGTAAAGCTTCCGCCTTCCTTAAAGAATATTTTTAAAGAGCTGAAAGAGGATGTCGGCTGTGAAATTCCTGATAATGGTTATTTAAAAGGCTGGGCAACACAAGGTGTGCTTATGTTGAATACAGTTTTGACAGTCAGACAAGGTCAGGCTAATTCCCATAAAGGAAAAGGATGGGAATTGTTTACGAATGAAGTAATTTTAGAGCTGAACAGAAGGCAGGAGCCAGTTATTTTTGTGTTGTGGGGTAAGCCTGCACAGGAAAAGATGAAGCTCATTGATACAGACAAGCACCGAATTATTACATCAAGTCATCCTAGCCCTTTATCAGCATATAGAGGTTTTTTCGGAAGCAAACCTTTTTCCAAAATAAATGCCATTTTAGAAGAGTTAGGCACAAATCCAATAAATTGGTGTGCAGATGATTGTTTTGGCAAGGAGTAATATAATAAAATAAGAAGTGGACTATTGCTAGTCCGCTTTTTTGACGAGGAGAAAAAGATGACAGAGCAAAAAAGGATAGATTGTTTTAAGTGCAAGCATTTTTATATTACTTGGGACTCTAGATTCCCAAAGGGGTGTAAAGCCTTTGAATTTAAAGGCAGAGCACTTCCGTCTATTGAAGTGAAGAGGGCATCCGGACAAGATTGTCTCCGCTTCACTCACAAATAAACGCGGCAGCAAAAGAAGGAAGGATTAAAACTATGAACATTTCTGTCCAAAAATTATTGGCAAAGATAGAAGATCAGCTGAAGGAAGCAAAAGCAAGCGGCAGCGAGGCGACTATTCGCGAAAGGGTTTATGCGATAAAATCATTATGTGAGCTGTGTTTGGAACAAGAAAGCACGTATCGTTCAAGTGAAACATACAGCCAGCCTGTATACCAGCCAAGCATTGCTCAGCCTGCCCCTGTTCCGGTTCAGCAGCTGCAGCCAGTGCAGCCAGTGCAAACACCTAAATTGGATACTGATGAAGGAAATGGCGACTCTTTATTTGATTTCTAAGGAAACGAGGAGAATAATATGAAAATGTTTATTATCATTGGAGCAATCAGCGCCATGCTATCTGTGGCTATTGGTGCTTTCGGATCACATGGTCTTGAAGGGAGGATCCCTGAAAAATACTTGGAAATTTGGAAAACAGGTGTGCAATATCAAATGTTCCATAGTACAGGCCTTCTTATTATTGGTATTCTTATGAGTAAATTTCCAGAAAACACTCTTTTGACTTGGGCTGGATGGCTGATGGTTGCAGGAATTATTTTCTTTGCAGGCAGCCTTTACGTATTAGCACTTACTCAAGTAGGAATATTGGGAGCTATTACTCCAATTGGTGGAGTGGCGTTTATTGCTGCTTGGCTACTCATTGTAATTGCAGCAGTTAAACATCTGTAAAGCTCTAAAAGCCGCCCACTGGGCGGCTTTTCGTTTTGATTATTTATCTTGGTGGGTACGAAGTTAAGTTTGGAGCACCTGTGACATACGGATATTCATACTCAATTTCTTCGTCAAATGTTACATAATCAAGGTAAATCATTGGAATCAGATAGCGCTGTCCTGTTTGTGGATCACTCAAAATAAGGTGATCACGTCCAGCTGCTTCAATAAGACCTTTAAAAATCTTTGCATTCCATTCACGGTTATTTTCAAATGTAGTGTAAACAGTGGCAAGCTTACCTTTGTTTAACCGTAAAATATTCTCTATATAAGAAGCTTCTAAAGGAAGCTGGCCTGGCAGGGAAGGTGCTGTCTGCTGAGCATTGCTTTGCGGCTGTATGTACGGCGCCTGTGTGCCATATCCAGGTTGTGGTGCTGTACCAAAAAGCTGTCCGGGTGCTGCTCCTTGACTGCCAGGCAATGCTTGACCTTGCTGCCCTGTTCCATAGCCTTGTGGGAAACCATAACCTTGGTTTCGCCCGTCTTGATAAGGGTAATAATTAGACTGACTCATTTTCATCCCTCCATCTTTTAAACAAAACATTTTTATTGCAAACATTCATTCATTGCATTTTTAAAAAGCTGGGCTGCTTGCTCACTATTCCATCCTATGAGGGGAAGAAAGAAGTTATTCCTAGGGGACTGAAAAATTAATAAGTGAAAAAACCCCACCATTAAAATAGTGGGGTTCTAAAAACGTATTATTAAACTTCCAGGAATGCAGGTATATCTGACAAGATATTGCCGACAAAGAAAGAACCGAATTCGCCGTAGCGGGCACTTACTTCATCAAAGCGCATTTCATATACTAATTTTTTGAATTGGAGAACATCATCTGAGAATAATGTAACGCCCCATTCATAGTCATCAAAGCCGACAGATCCTGTGATGATTTGTTTCACTTTGCCGGCATATTGACGCCCGATCATTCCGTGGCTTCTCATTAAGCTTTTGCGGTCGTCCATCGGCAGCATGTACCAGTTATCATTGCCTTGGCGGCGCTTGTCCATTGGATAGAAGCAGACATATTTTGATTCAGGTAGAATCGGATATAGTCTAGCTTTTACATGCGGGTTTTCATAAGGATCTTCATCAGAATTAGATGGAAGATAGTTGCTCAATTCTACTACAGAAACATAGGAATGAGCAGGTACAGTAAATTCTGCTAGCTTCGTTTTGTTGAATTCTGTTTCGATTTGCTGTAATTCTTCCATTGTTGGGCGCAAAATCATCATCATGAAATCTGCTTTTTGGCCTACAATATTATAAACAGCATGGCTACCTTGTTTATTTGTTTGAACAGCATTCCATTTTTCTAGCAATCCTAGGAATTCATTAATGGCTGCTTGTCTCTCTTCACTTGGAACCATCTTCCAAGTAGTCCAATCCATTGTCCGGAAATCATGAAGGCAATACCAGCCATCAAGTGTTTTTGCTGCTTCGCTCATTGCTACCACTCCTTGATAATAATTCTCATATAGGTTTACTATAACATAGTTTCTCCATAAAAGTTGTGAATAAAACTTGAACAAAATAAAGCATAAAACGAACCTAGTAAAAATCATGTGCATGTTAGAACATGATTAGGGAAAAATATAACGGGTAGTTATGCTATAACAGGATATAGCTTATCTGGCGCCGTTTAGAACAGATTTTAGGTGTTACAACAGGAATTGGCGCTTAATTTTAAAATATCGGTATAATTCCTTGAATTTTTAGCAAGGAAGAGTATCCTATAATATGTATACATAAAGGAGGAATTCGTTAATGAGTGACCTATTTACAGGCTTGAAAGAAAAAGTAAAAGGCCAAAACCTTAAAATTGTTTTTCCAGAAGGACTGGATGAAAGAATATTAAAAGCTGCTGGCCGTCTGGCAGAAGAGAATATATTAACACCAATCTTAATCGGAGATTTGGAAGAAGTTCAAACGAAAGCAGAGAACTTAGGTGTTTCTTTACAAAATGCTGAAATCTATGATCCGAAAAGCTATGCACAATTCGATGCATTAGTAGCTTCCTTTGTGGAAAGAAGAAAAGGGAAAGCAACAGAAGAGGATGCTCGCAAAGCGCTTCTTGATGAAAACTACTTCGGCACAATGCTTGTTTATGCTAACCAGGCAGATGGCTTAGTAAGCGGTGCGATTCACTCAACTGCTGATACTGTACGCCCTGCATTGCAAATCATTAAAACAAAAGAAGGCGTAAAGAAAACTTCTGGCGTTTTCATCATGGTTCGTGAAGATGAGAAATATGTATTTGCAGACTGTGCAATCAATATCAATCCAGATAGTTCTGACCTTGCTGAAATTGCAGTAGAAAGTGCAAAAACAGCAAGAATGTTCGATGTTGACCCACGTGTTGCTATGTTGAGCTTCTCTACTAAAGGTTCTGCAAAATCGCCAGAAACAGAAAAAGTGGAAGGTGCACTTGCTGAAGCGAAACTTAAGGATCCTCTATTAGTAATCGATGGGGAGTTCCAATTTGATGCTGCATTCGTTCCATCTGTTGCGAAGCAAAAAGCTCCTGATTCACCAATTCAAGGTGATGCAAATGTATTTGTATTCCCAAGCTTAGAAGCAGGAAATATCGGTTATAAAATTGCGCAAAGACTTGGTAATTTTGAGGCAGTAGGTCCAATCCTTCAAGGATTAAACCGTCCTGTTAATGACCTTTCTCGCGGATGTAATGAAGAAGATGTGTACAAGCTTGCATTAATTACTGCAGCTCAAAGCATCAGCCATTAATCCTCCTAAAAACTATTCATCTTTTAGTTAAGTTCTGCTGAAGATGAATAGTTTTTTCTTTTATTTATTTGCTATATAATAATATGGCGCTATTGATTCAGGAAAACCTGTAACACTAGCATGACTTTTCCTTATGAAGGAGCTTGGCAATAATGGAAAACAACAGTTTGTTAAAGCAAAAGAAATGGAGAATCATTGACCAGTCGAGCACCGGTTTACATGTTTCCCCATTGCATTCCTTTGGAATGGATGATACGCTATGCGCTTCTGTCGGCGGAGGTTTGGCGCCAGCAACAGCGCGCACTTGGGTGCATGGCAAGTCAGTCATATTAGGAATTCAAGATACGAAGCTGCCTTATTTAAAGGATGCGCTTGCCTATTTAGAAAAAGAGGGATTCCAATATATCGTCAGAAATTCAGGCGGATTGGCAGTTGTTCTGGATGAAGGGGTATTAAACATTTCCCTTATCTTGCCTGAGCAGGAAAAGGGGATAGATATTAACAGCGGCTATGATACGATGTGGGAGCTTATTAAATATATGTTTTCTGATTTTCATAAAAACATTGAAGCAAAGGAAATCGTAGGATCCTATTGCCCTGGCAGCTATGATTTAAGCATAGACGGTAAAAAATTCGCAGGAATTTCCCAAAGAAGAATGAGAAGCGGAGTTGCTGTTCAAATCTATCTTTGTGTTTCTGGAAGCGGTCAAAAACGAGCAGAAGCTATAGAAGAGTTTTATGCTATTGGAAAAAACGGCGAAGAAACAAAGTTTGCTTATCCAGACATAGTGCCTGAAGTGATGGCCTCATTATCCGAATTGCTCGGAGTCGAGCTCACAGTTGATCAAGTGCTGACAAAGCTGCTTTATTCCTTAAAGGATCATGCAGAGTTTTTGTTTGCTGACCAGCTGCAAGGAGAAGAGATACCTTTATTTGATTCTTACTATGAGCGTGTAATCGAGCGCAACGAAAAGTTCCTGAGTCCGTTCAGATAAGAAAAGAGGATTATAGATGGATAGTAGGCGCTATTTAACGCTTTTATCGATCTATAATCCTCTTTTATGGTTAACGAGAATGGTTGCCAAACCAGCACTTAAGTCCTGTGACTAGAAGGGTGTGCACGAATAGCTATTCAGCAAGCTTTTCTAAATTTCCGTTTCGATCCATCTTAAACTTTGTTGCCGGACGCTCATCTTCTTCTAAAACGACTAGCTTCCTAGCTCTGTTCATTATTTTAAGCAATGTTTCATAATCTTCCTGAATAGTTTCTGAGTTGCTTTCCAGCTTGTCCAATTTTCCTTCTAATTCTTGATTGCAGCTCTTCAGCATGGCCATTTCCCTTTTTAATCTTTCATTCTCACTTTTTAGCACTTCTACTTGAAGCTGAGAATTACGGAAATTTTGTAAATAGGCAATGACTGTGTCAAAATCCAAAGAATTAGTGTTGGCACTAGGGCTCTTATAGATGCTTGTTGTTTCCTGTGGAGCAGCAAGCAGCATTTGTTCTGGAACACTTTCCTGATAAACTGGAGCAGCCTCTTCTTCCTCTTCTATATTTTGAATCTCAAATGAGGAAAATTCCATGCTTGTGGAGACTGTTAAAGCTTCCAAATCGTCTGCAGAAGGCACTGGTGGAGAATACAAAAGCTTCTTTTTTCCACCTTGGTCTTTGCCGAGGATTCTTTGCCGCTGTTTACGCTGTTTTTTTGCTAATTGCAGTGCTTTCTCGTATTGGTGGCGAACAACTGCGTTCCAGCGGAAGCCGCATGCTGCTGATGTGCGATTGAGCTTATCCCCAACTTCTTCAAAAGCATTTAATTGTGTGCTTCCTTCTCTGACATGGCGCAAAACTGTTTCTGCCAGCAATAAATCATTTTCTTCTGACCAAGCATCTTGGCGTATCTTCATATCACTCAACTCCCGATTTGTTTCGATAAATAAGTATTTCTAGTTACATCATTGCCACCATGGCACTTATTTATACAAACGAAATACAAGGATAGTAGATTTTTTTATAGAGCGAAAGAATACCGTTATCTTGTGGAACCAGCTTTTTCTACTGAACTTTCATTCTGGATAAAAAATGCTGTTACCAGTGCTGCGATGCTTGTAATGAACCCATAAAGGAAAAGATGATGAATTCCTGTCATAAACACAGCCTGACTTGTAAGAAGTGCGCCCATGATAGTAACACCAATGGATGTACCCATATTTCGGCAGAACATAAAGAAAGAGGTGGAAATCCCTTTTTCATGCGGGCCTACTAATGCTTGAGAGCCGATTACCCCGACGGTTGAAAGCAAACCAAATGCTAAACCTTGTATGAGCATGATGATGAATGTATACACAAATCCATGGGTCTCATTGAGGAGCACAAGCATTATACCTGATAAAACGAGAAGTCCGTTGCCGATGATTAGTAGAATGCGATAGCCGTATTTTAGTATCCATTTACCGGCAGGCACTGATACAAGCATCCAGCCAACTGCTACACCTAATAACGCAATTCCGCTCAGAAAAGGAGAAAGTCCGGCGACATCCTGAAGAAAGAGGGGAATATAGCTTGACGTGCCGAACAATGCCAATGTCCCAATAAATCCATTAATATAAATCCAGAAAATTGTCTTTTTCTTAAAGATGGACAGCGGAACAATCGGAGATGTTTGTCTTTTTTCATATAGATAAAAACAAATCAACAGAATGATGCCGGCTAATCCATACAAAACTTGGCCTTTTTCCACTAATGTGATTAACAGCAGGAAAGTGATTGCTGCACCAAACAAAATGGCACCAATATAATCGACACTTGCCTTTTTCGGCTGATAGTCTTCCTTGTATGGCAATAAGGTTAAAAATGCAACGATACAAACAGGCAAGTTGATAAAGAATATCCATCTCCATGTTAAAAACTCTACAAATAATGAGCCGAGTAGGGGAGCAAGGATGGCAGATAAGCCCCACATTGCTGTGAACAACGCTTGGATTTTTCCTCTCTTTTCAATGGGAAACAAGTCACCAGCAATAATAGCGGGAAATGGCATCATAAAGCCAGCACCCATCCCTTGAAGAGCTCTGAAAAGGATAAGCTGGACCATATCGCCTGCAATGCCGCACAATAAAGAGCCAGCCAAAAATAACAGTATCCCGAAACCAAAGACCTTTTTTCTTCCAAATATATCTGAAAGTCTCCCTGCAATAGGAGAAAGGATAGTGCTTGTGATCATATAGGATGCAAAGGACCATGCATATAAATCAAATCGCCCTAGTTCTTTTGCAATGATAGGCATTGTCGTATTCATAATCGTTGTATCAATAGAAGCAACGAGCATGGCTAGGACGATACTTACCATGACTAATGTTCTGCTTTTTGTCATATTTACTCCTCCTTAAATTCAGATGAATTATACAATAATTTCCCTGGGAAACATAGATGTATGCTCAGAAGCTTTAAACTAGGAATAGAGCGGTTTCGAGACAAGCCTATTCTGTATTTTTGTTGCCTAAAAGGAGCCTTTTTTCGAGCTGTTTTGACAATAGTTTGCATCTTGCATTGATTTGGAAGAAGGGGTAAAATACCATATAGCAATATAACGAACTTATGAATATCTTTACTAGATTAAAGAATGTTTGAGATAGAAAGGGTTGTCATGATGGCAAACGAATTTAGAGTTTGCGACGATTGTCAGGCAGTTAACTTAAAAACACTGATACCGCGTCTGAAGCAAATAGATCCTGAGGCAAAGATAGAGATTGGCTGTCAATCCTATTGCGGACCAGGTCGCAAGAAAACATTTGCATTTGTTAATAATCGTCCGCTTGCAGCATTAACAGAAGAGGAATTAATGGATAAAGTAAATAATAAGCTAAAGAAATAATCTTATAACAGCTTAACTGAAAAGAGGAGTTTCTAAAAAGTGTAACATCAGCTTGAGAGGCAAAGCCTGCATGCAGATAACCTTTTTAAACAGAAATCCCTCTTTTTATATTCTTCTTGCAGAGAAACCGACAATAAAAGAAAAGAGGGAAGACGAAAGCATGGCATATTCTACAGAGAAGTTAAATGAAGAAAAGGTGTTTAAGGATCCTGTGCATCGATATATCCATGTCAGAGACCGGGCTATTTGGGATCTGATCGGAACGAAAGAATTCCAGCGCCTGCGGAGAATTAAACAGCTTGGAACCACTTATTTAACCTTCCATGGTGCAGAGCACAGCAGGTTTAACCATTCTCTTGGCGTGTACGAGATTGTCAGAAGAATTATCGATGACGTGTTTAAGGACAGGAAGGAATGGAATAACAGCCAAAGGCTTTTGTCATTATGTGCCGCGCTGCTCCATGATTTAGGGCACGGTCCTTTTTCTCACTCTTTTGAAAAGGTATTTGATCTTGATCATGAGCAATTCACACAGGACATCATTCTTGGTGATACAGAGGTCAATCAAGTGCTGTCAAGAGTAGCAGCCGACTTCCCGAAAAGAGTAGCAGAAGTCATTGGCAAGACATCAAAAGAAAAGCTAGTTGTAAGTCTTATTTCTAGTCAAATTGATGCTGATCGCATGGATTATCTGTTGCGAGATGCGTACTTTACCGGTGTAAGCTACGGGAACTTTGATATGGAAAGAATATTGCGTGTTATGCGCCCTCGTGAGGATCAGGCCGTTATTAAGCAGAGCGGAATGCATGCAGTAGAAGACTATATAATGAGCCGCTATCAGATGTATTGGCAAGTTTATTTTCACCCTGTGTCTAGAAGTGCGGAAGTCATCTTGACGAAAATTCTACATAGAGCGAAACACTTGCATGAGCAATTTTACTCCTTTATTCATCATCCAACCCATTTCTACTCTATCTTTGAAGAAGAAACATCGTTAGAAGACTACTTGAAGCTGGATGAGTCTATCATTCTTTATTATTTCCAAATGTGGCAAGAAGAAGAGGATGAGATTTTAAGGGATTTATGCCGACGCTTCATGAACCGGAACCTGTTCAAATATGTTGAGTTTGATCCGGCAAAAGAATACAAGAAGCTCGCTGAATTATCTAAGCTCTTTACAGAGATTGGTCTAGATCCGGAGTATTACCTGGTAGTAGATTCATCCTCCGATCTTCCGTATGACTTTTACCGTCCAGGTGAAGAGGAGGAGCGGCTTCCGATTCATCTTTTGATGAAGAACAATGAAATTAGAGAGCTATCAAGAGAATCCGAGATTGTGGACAGTATTTCGGGCAAAAGAAGGACAGATCATAAACTTTATTTCCCTAAAGACATCTTGAAAGACGATCGTGAACACGAAGAAACAAAGATGCAGATAAGGCAGTTATTAGATATTTAATAAGGTGTATTTACAGGATTATTCGGAGTAGGAGATGACCAATTTTGTTAAAAGATCATGCGAAAATTATGAACGCGATTGCTGCTTCAGGTGAGATTATCGGAAGAAAAAAATTGCAAAAGATGATTTACATCGCAAAGAAGCTGGATTTCCCTTTCCATGAAAAATATCAATTTCATTTTTTTGGACCGTATTCAGAAGAGCTGACATTGAGGATAGAAGAACTTTGCAATATGGGGTTTCTCAATGAAATAAAAGAAAAAAAGGGCGGCTATTATCAGTATCGGTATACGCTGACAGACAACGGCCAAGAATTTTTAGAACAGAATGATGTGGAAATGCCGGCATTGCCTGGCTGTCTGAATGATATGAACAGACAAAACTCCCGTTTCCTTGAACTTGTATCCACTGTCCTCTTTTTTGACAATTTGGAAAAGGAAGAAGTGCAAGAAAAGGTATTTACGTTAAAAAGCAAGCAGAAGTATACAGTGGAAGAAGTCGAAGCTGCTTACCAATATATTGATTCTTTAAAAGGGCTGGCAAAACAATAAGAAAAAAGGATAGTGTTCTTTTAAGGCAAAGCCAAAGGAACACTATCCTTTTTTTCTATTCGTCGCTTTTGCGCACCCCTGCAATTCCGTAATGGTTTGGGGACATTTCATCAATGAAAATAACAACTTTCTCCTTTGGTACGCCAGTCGTTTCAACAACGGCCTCTGTCACCTTCGCAACAAGATTCTTCTTTTGCTCCTCTGTTCGGCCTTCCAGCATTTTAACTGTAATATACGGCATATATATCCCTCCAAATGCATTTTTTTTAGTTTTTCATATTTTCAAAAAAATAGCAAGTAAGCTAAACAAAGCCAGTTGCTGTTTGAAAGATTTCTTTTCTAATTTATATCATGTATAATTTTATCAAGTACGTCTATCTAAATAGAGAAAATAGAAAGAAGATATAGAAAACAATACGTAATTTGAGGGGAGAAAAAGCATTTTGTTATTTTCACAATCTTTGGCGAGTTTGCCATACATTATCATCTCCATCATTATTGCTTTTACGGTCCATGAATTTGCCCATGCATATGTGGCATATAAGTTTGGGGATCCGACCGCACAAAAACAGGGGAGGCTCACATTTAATCCGATTGCCCATATTGATCCAATCGGGGCCATCTTCATTTTGATTGCCGGCTTTGGCTGGGCGCGGCCAGTTCCGGTCAACCGTCATTATTTTAAGCGGCCAAAACTTGCTGGTGTTTTAGTTTCATTTGCAGGACCTTTTAGTAATCTGATCTTAGCGTTTATTGGCTATGCAGGTGTGTCTATTTTGTACCGATTAGGGGTTCCTGCTGGGACTGCCTTTGATCTCTATCCGTTCCTGTCCATTTTTGTGTCTATAAACTTAATGCTTTTTGCATTTAACCTGCTGCCGCTGCCTCCATTGGACGGCTATCGTATTATTGAAGACTTAGTTAATTCAAGAGTTAGATCTATCTTGTCCAAGTATGAAGTGTATGGCTCGATTCTTTTTATTGTGCTGCTTGTAACTGGATTGTCTGATCAAACAATTTCACCATGGATAAATAGTATCTCTGGATTTTTTGCCAGTCTATTTACTTCCATCTTGTTTTAACAAAATACTATTAAAGGAGTGTACACATTGGAAGAGAAAAAGAAAAAGCCAGTCGGCTTCAATATTATTAAAAACGATCCGACAGACGGTCATAAAGGCTTCGGCATCGGCTCTTTGAGCTTGGAGAATGTCTCTCCAGTAATTATAGATGTAGAAGCTGGTGAGGCAGTTGTCGATGTCGGCGCCATGCATGCTAGAAGTGCTGTTGAAAAAGGAATAAAGTTTTTGAAAGAAAAAGAAGAAGTCCCGAACGGTAAGCCATACTGGCTTGTGTGGGTAACAATCGACCGTAAGCTTGAAGGTCCATACTATGCTGGTGTGACAGCTTGTGAAATGACAGTTGACCGCTCTATTCGCAGAGGATATAAATCCCTTCCAGAACATGTCAATAAAATGGATAAATCAATGAAACGCCATATTATGGTAGATCATATGGATGATAAATCAAAAAAAGTGCTTGCTGATTTTCTTATTAATCATGACGAGTCACTTTGGAATAATTCAACAGATCAGCTGAAAAAGGATTTGCTTGGATAAATAAAAAACAGCCTTCTCTATGAAGTGACCCCATAAAGTTAGACATGGTTATCTCGTTAGGCAGCTTCTGGGGCATGAGTTCGGTATTGAACCGGACTCATGCCTTTTAATTTTGCCTTAATTCGTATGTGATTATAGTAATAAATG
>NZ_JAMAUK010000055.1:0-13457 GCF_023714395.1 Niallia sp. MER 6
ATAACGCCTCAAAGCTTGTTATAGATAGGTTTGGCAAGGGTGCGTTCGACACGAGAACGGATGTCGTTCTGGTCGAACAGGAAAAAGAAATTACACAATCAGATAGTGAAATTTTAACCACTCTACTAGAACACATTAGAACGCAAGAAGAATTTAACAGAGAACTGGTGCAGAGGTTAGATAAACAACAAAAATACATAGATGATCGATTAGAGCAAAGAGATCAAAAACTTATGGAATCGCTAAGAGAAAATCAAGAAGTTAAAAAGGCTTTACTGCAGATAGCTGCTGCCCAAGAGGAAAGTAAGAAAAGTTTTTTTAGTCGATTATTTAAAAGATAGTTGGATAATACCAATTGAGTATTAGAATTAAGAATTAATATTAGCAATGGATATTAATCAGGCAAGAAAACTTCTTAAAATAAATATAGATAAATAAATCCACTAACTTTTTAATTATTTTAAGTGATTTGTTCATATAATAAATAAAGGAAATCCGCAAAGCAGATCTCCTTTATTTTATTTCATCTTGTAAAATATCATAATAGCTTTTCTTTTCATTTTTTATCATATTTAGATATTTTACTATCTGACTGTTTTTAAGTTCAATCTGTTGAGTAACAGCATAATCTTTTACTAAGGCTACTTTGGAAGAAGGTGTAATTATGAAAAATATAATATTTTTGGCAAGTGTAATAATTGGAGTGCTTATTTTACTTGGATTAAGATATCCATTAAATCTAATAAATGATATAACTTTTCGTATCATTGGTATTATTTTATTAGTATCTGTACTACTTTTGAGATCTACATTAAAGATTTCTTTTTTTAAAGTATAAATATTAACTTTTATTAAAAAGGGGGATTCTAAAATCTCCCTTTTTTAATTTTCCTTTCTGATTTAAAAAACTAGTATAAAACTTTTATTTAAATATATAAGTAGTTAACATAATGCGTCTTATCCAAAGCAGCACCCCAAACAAAAGACGGAATTCGGCCATATTCGGGCAAATTCCGTCTTTTTGCATTTTGGGAAATAATGATTAAACTGACAAATAACCAAATACACATTCTCTCAAATGCTTGTATTTTCTTGCAAATACTCCCTAAACTTCTATTTGACAAATAATAAATATGATTATATTAAAAACCAAATATAAGCCTCTATACTGCCAGAGATTGAATCTTACACGCTACAGTTAGAAACGGCCAAAAAATAAAGGAGATCTGCTTGGCAGATCTCCTTTATTTTATTTCATTTTGTAAAATATCATAATAAGTGCTCTTATCATTTTTTATCATTTTTAGATATTTTACTATCTGACTATTTTTAAGATTAATATGTTGAGTAACAGCATAATCTTTCATTAAGGCAACATAGCCTGATATTAGGGCTGTAGCTTGAGAAGTACCTGAAGAATTAAAAATTTCATTATCAAGTCCTAATGTCTTAATATTCTCTCCGGGAGCATTTATAGTGGTCAATTCAGGTCCACTAGTCATTTCCATTGGTTTTAACTCCTTATCTAGAGCGCCTACAGAAATAACTTCTTGCATATTTGCTGGAAACATCAAATCTGTATCAGAATAATCTCCTGAAGAAGAGATAACTGTAATATTCTTTTCATTAGCTTTCTTAATAGCAGCAGCAACATTTTCATTATTTTTATAGCTGGCCACACTTAAATTAATAATAGTTACTTTTTTTTCAATTGCTAAACTAATAGCTTCTGCAATTTTTGCTGGTTTTATAGATTCATCTTCACCTAGAATCTTTATTGAAAGAATATCAGCATCCGGACTAATCCCAATAATTTGATCTTTGTATCCTTTGATAATTGAGTACATCATTGTTCCATGTCCATTTTTATCTAATACATCTTTATCAATTAAAGAAATATCATCCTTAGATTTTTGAGAAGAAGAAACCCCACTATCTATTAAAGCAATAGTTTGAGTTTTACCAGTAGAAATCTTATGTAACTTTGCATAATCTAGAACACTATATTGCCAACTTTCATTAACTGATTCAATAGTGTTAGTTTTCGACCTATCTAAAAAAAAATGACAAATAAAGATGCTATGACAGATAGACTTATTAATGAAACAAGTATTTTTTTCATTTACCTTTCCTCCTTAGAATCACTGACTCTTAACAGTGAAAACAAGAGCCCAAGTTAGATTTGCTACAATCCCTCTTTTATTTAAACTGTTTCTATATGAAACTTTGTTTTGTAATTGATATGCATATGCTGCGGTAAGACCGTTAGGTATTGCACCTACACCACCAAATACAGCACCCGCAACAACAGCTCCTGCTGCATTAGCATTACCCACTGAATTTAATTGAGAAGCCCATTTATTAGCATTAGCAGTACTTTTATATCTTTTTCTTCCCCACCAATAAGTTTTGTCGTATGTTGAACCTCCCTGTACATAAAAATCTTCATCATCACTTTCAATCAGAGATCCATCACTTAAAACTTCTAAATTACCATCTTCTACTTCACTATTAATTGTATCAATTCCATTCTCAAACATCTGTACTACGGACTCTTTAGTTAATGGTTGATTATATTCAATTCCTTGTTGTTCAGCTAAAGCGTTTAGATTATTAATATCTTCTTGATTAATATTTTCAAGAATAGTAGATTTGTCACCTAATTCTACACCTTCTTGATCGACTGAAACATCTTCTGAAATAGTATCAATGATACTATCTAAGCTTTCAGTACCTTCTGCAGTAGTTACCACATTGTCGTTTTCAGCAGCTTGGACATTTGTAAAACCTAATCCTAACTCAACGAATAATGATAAAGATAATAACAGACAGACAATGCTAACTTTTTTACTTTTCATAATAATCCTCCTGAAAATAATTTTTAACAGCATTACCATTATATGTTATAATTGTTATAAACAAAAGTTTTTTTAGGTATTTTCTCACATTTTTGGAAGAAGGTGTAATCATGAAAAATATGATATTTTTAGCAAGCGTAATAATTGGAGTGCTTATTTTACTCGGATTAAGATATCCATTGAATCTAATAAACGACATTACTTTTCGAATCATTAGTATTATTTTATTAGTATCCGTCCTACTTTTAAGATCTACATTAAAGATTTCTTTCTTTAAGGTTTAACTTTGATATTAAGAATAAAAAAGAAAAAAGTGGAAGGGAAACCCCTCGCCACTTTTTTCTTTTGGGTATTCGGATTTAATAGTGGAAAAGGGCTTATAGTTCGCCCTTCTCCAATTTCTCAATTAAGGTGGAAATGTCGACACCAAGAAGCTCGCCACGCTCACGTTCACGAACAACGCCAACGGGGAACATTTTCTCGAACATCGGATAGTTGTAGTCTCGAAGTTCGTAGTCATCCAAACGTTTCTGATACTTGGGTTTACGTTCCTTTTGAAGTCCTTCTGTAAAGAGTATTTTGGCTCGTAAAGCTTCGAAGGAGTAGCCCCTTCCTAAACGGTTTGTGACACGTATAAGGCTGTTCAGAGACTCCGTATAGGCGTTTGTAATGCGATGGTCGAAGTAGTTGAATATCTCTTCTTCCCAATTCGCCATAGCCTTTGTAAGAGGCTCAAAAGCGGATTGCAGTTCCTTTGGTATCTTGGCTTTCCAATCGTGGTATCTGAGGTACGCTTTCTGTCTGCTGTCGGTATCCCAAATATCGAAAAATGATTCCTTCAAGTCATAAGCAATACCGAGAGAGGGGTGATTCTTCGTCCATAGGTCAAGCGTTATCTTATCCATTTCCGTAAGCTCTTTATGGCGTTTCAAGAGGATAAAGCGGTCGTGCATAAGCCCGCGCCGTTCCTTCGGTGATAAGCCTTCTCTAAGCTGTTTGCGGATGGATTCTAAGGCTTGATTCGCCATACGGACAACGTGAAACTTATCGACGATGATAGTCGCCTTGGGCAGTACAGCTTTCACAGCGTCCTTATACGGTCGCCACATATCCATTGTGACGTATTGTATTCGTCCTCTGTTTGGAAGGCGTGAGAGGTAGCTTACAACCGTTTCCTTATTGCGATTGGGTAGAACGTCTAACAAGGTACGTTCCTCGATGTTGGTTAAAACGCATCTTGGCTTGATAATGTGAATTTCGTCTATTCCAAGCCAATTAGGTGTTTCAAATCGAAGCGTCTCTTCCAGGCGATTGATGTAATCACGAAAGATGTTCCGTATCGTCTTTTCGTTCAGCCCGACATCTTCTGAAATACTGACAAACGTGCGTTTAAGACTTTGCTTCTCGACGTAAGACAATAACCGTTTGGTGCAGTTTCGCTTCTCGTCTATGGTGTGTTCTAATCGTTCCCAAAAAGTTTGATTACATTCACGGCATTTATATCGCTGACGCTTTACAAGAAGCCCTACACGTTTTCCATGAATAGGCAGATCCATACAAAGATGGTCTCTGTTATCATGCTTATACAGATTTGCCACGCATCCACAATGTGGACAAAAAGAAGGTGGAGAGGCTGTCTCCACCTGGATCAGAAAGTCATGTTCATTTTCAGCAAATTGTTTGATATTGAAGTGGGGGAGGTTTAGAATCTCCATTGTGTCACCTTCTACATCTAGTAAGTTAGCTCTTTAAATACTAATCGTTTCTCGTATAACAGATTTTAAACTAATTGAATAATCGTTCTATTCATCTAGGAAACAACCGTTTGATTGAGGGCTTTACTTTTTGATAACGGTAAATCTTGCGTATAAGGCATATCGTAGGCAAGAGCTGTTTCAGCTTTCGCCAATTCTTTCCCCAGATATGCTGCGTGATCCAAACGAGAAAGCAAACCGCGCTTGATTGCTGTATTTGCAATATCACTGGCTAGTTTTCCTTCAATAACTTCATTCAGAGTCCCATCCAGGATGTAATGTTCACACCTAATTGATTTCTTATTTCGATCAAGAATAACTAGGAAAAATCCCTCTGGGTCATGAACCCACTCATCATTTTTAAGACGTTCTGCTTTCACTATTTTGGGTTCTTGAATTATCGGAAGAAGCATTACTGGGTCCCCATTTGGCTTGCCCTCATAAGCACGAACTACCTGATGCAATCGTTCGACATCTCGTGTTCCAATTTCATCAACGATTTTCACTCGTTGGCGAAAAATTTCGATCTCTTTCAAGGTAATATTCTTGAGCACCGGGCGAGGTCCAACTGCGCCTATAATCCGATACTTATCGTCTATCCCATTTTCTTTTAATGACAAAATGGCTTGCCCTGCTTGATGACCACGAGAGTCGCGCCCACATAGTATTAAGTGTGAAATATTGGGATTCGCGGTAACATTTCGAATCAAGCGTTCTATTCCTAGATTTTCTGTCGATAAGGTACCAACAATAGATATATGATTTAGTAATCCGGAACCTTGTATTTCGGACGGGAGATCTGTATCGGCTAAAGTACATATTGCAACAAAAGATGTATCATTTCCGACTAGATAATTTCCTTCTGCTATTGGCCATTTTTGTTCCTGCTGGGTCGAGGGGGAGGCCACATTGCTATCGTTGGGATCCACTGTTCCACAAACGGATTGTTTCTGAACTTCGGTTTTAAGTTCACAGCTGCAATTTGAGGGGTGCGTATTCTTCGATTTATTTTCATCACAACCACATGCTGTATTATTTACTTGTGGTTCACCTTCGCACGAATCGTCATCACACCCACACGCAGTACTGTTTACTTGGGGTTGACTTCCGCATGCATTGTCATTACAGCCACATGCAGCTCCATTGATTTCAATTTCATTCGATCCATTAATCAATGAACTAAAATGATTGTACGGCTTAATTGGGAAACAAACTTCACACCCAAGACAGTTATGTCTAACTTTGTTCCCTTCGTCAACCCACTGTTTTAAATCCAGTTGAACTTCTTTTGCAATCGGTTTATCTATATCTTCTAGATCTTGCTCAACGGCTGTCATCACGTCAAGTACACATTCACATCCTACACATTTAGGGATCTTTCGTATTGTGTCTAATTGTTTATGAATGCTTTTAATGCCTTCTGTTATGCCCATCATCAACTCTCCTTGTATGCTAATCAATTATTTTTGATTAGAATGCCAATCCATAGGTAAATCCTCACCAATGATAAAAAATTTCATCACTCGTTACCTATGGCATTGGCTTTATTCATCTGATACTTCCGGAGAACCATCGCATTTGCAATAACAACCAAGGCGCTTCCTTCGTTAAGAAGCAAACCTGTAGCCAGGCTCATCACTCCGGTCAAGGCTGTAACAATAAGGAGGGCTACAAGAGCTAATGAAAACCCGATATTTTGATGTATTTTCGCAACGGTCTTACGGCTAAGTTTGATCAGATAAACCAGTTGATCCAAATTATCCTGCATCAATGCGATATCAGCCGTTTCCAAAGCAACGTCTGTCCCTTGGACTCCCATCGCGATCCCCACATCGGCCTGAGCCAGTGCAGGCGCATCGTTTACACCGTCACCCACCATCGCAACAAGACCGTACTTCTTTTGCAGTTCTTTAATCGCTGTAATTTTATCTTCCGGCAGTAATTCTGCCCGTACCTCATCCACGCCAAGTTCCCGGCCAATGGCTTCACCAGTAAGCCGGTTATCGCCCGTAAGCATGACGATTCGTTTTACACCGGTAGTTTTCAGACGTTGAATCGCTTGTTTTGCGTTTTCTTTCGGTCGATCCGCTATCGCGATTAATCCAAGTACAAGATCAGCAGTTCCCAAAAGCGTGACGGTCTTTCCTTGTCCTTGAAGTGTTTCAATTTGTTTTAATTGATCTTGATTCAGTTTTACATTCAATTCGCTGAACAACCGGGGACTGCCGATATAGTATGTGGTTCTATTTATGCTGCCTTTAGCTCCCCGTCCGGTTAATGTGTCGAACTCTTCAACACCTGGAAGATTTATGTTTCTTTTTGAAGCTTCTTGAAGAATTGCCTCAGCCAAAGGGTGTTCAGAAAGTTTTTCAAGCGCACCGGCAATTCCCAGCAGTTTTTCTTTTGATAAATCGGAGACAGATACAATATCCGTTACCGAAGGCTTTCCGACGGTTAATGTACCCGTTTTATCAAATGCGACCACTTGGATGTGACTGGCCGTTTCCATATAGCTGCCGCCTTTTACCATAACCCCGTTTCGCGCCGCATTTCCTACACCAGTTACGACAGCTACTGGAACTGAAAGCACTAGAGAACAGGAGCATGAAACAACCAATACGATTAACGCTCTATATAGCCACGTGTCAAACGGTTGGCCAAAGAAAAGGGTTGGTATAACAACCATTAAAACGGCGATCACGAACATGATCGGCGTGTAGACTTCACCAAAGCGTTCACTGAAACGTTGTGCTTTTCCTTTATCTCCTTGTGCATTTGCCACTAATTCAATGATTTTTGACAAGGTGGTATCCTGCGCCAATTTCGTCACTTCAATTTCCAAAGCACCGCGGCCATTCATTGTGGAAGCATATACTTCATCGCCTGATATTTTTGCAACCGGAATGGATTCTCCTGTGATTGTCGATTGATCCGCTGTAGACGTACCGCTTACAACAACCCCATCTACTGGTATTTTCTCCCCTGGTCGGATCAGAACCCGATCGCCAATCTCGACTTCATCGGCTAGTATGCGAACTTCGCGGCCTTCCCGTAAAACGGTTGCTTCCCGGGGTGCCAGTTCCACAAGCGCTCGGACGGAATCCCTGGCTTTATTTACTGCATAAGCTTCCAACACTTCACCTAAGGAGAAGATGACCACAAGACCTGCGGCTTCTTCCCACAATCCCAGATAGATGGCCCCGATAACTCCGACAATAAGCAGAGTATTTATGGAAAGTTTTCTCCTTCTCAAGTCCATCCATGCACTCTTGGCTGGGTAAATACCCCCAATAATAATTGCAACACCATACAATGCAACAGCCCATATTTCCGGTAAACCTAGGAAAAGTTCTGAGATTAATGTAAAGACTGTTGTGATCCCTGAAATAATCAGCAATACCGTTCTTGGTTGTTTCCACCATTTTGACTTACTCATGTTGAGCCCTCCCTTTATCATTGTCTAATTTCAAGTCAAATCACTATTCATCAATTTTTTTGATTAGGAATTTATGTTTAATCAACTTTCCCTTTCTCCTAGGAAAATAAGCTTTCAATTATAACTGCAAGCCAAGTTTTTGATTACGCCAGGTAATCGCATATATATTAGGATCTCGGATCAATTTATTATTTAACGACTGGATGTCCGATTTTCTTTAAATTTTCCTCGATTTTTTCACGGGGCAATTGAGAATCATCATATGTGACGGTTAATTTCTCAGCAATAAAGTTTACCTCTGCTTTCTCAACCCCGTTTAGCTTCGCTACCGTTTTTTCGATATCCTTTGCACAGGAAGGACAATCCATACCACTTACTCGAAGAACTTCTTTCTTCATTTATTCCATTCCTCCTTAATTAAAGGTGTTTATCAACTTTTTTTGATTTGAATAACATAAGTAATTCCAATTTCATTCTAAAAGGCAAAAGATTACCTGGCATAACCAAAAACTTAATAATGCAGTAACAGTTGAACGGGTTTCATGAGTAACCGGGACATCGTAAGTTGTTAATCTAAGAATCCCCAATACAAGTCAGAGTATTATGACATCAAAAAAAATTGATGTGAATCTTAAAATAAAAAGCCAGCACCGAAACACTCGCTTTTTATCATTGGGACAAGGCATGAACCTGTTCCAATATTTTAGGATTTCGAAGGCTGTAATGACTCCATGAACCGTGGATTTCGCGATCGATAACTCCAGCGTCAAGCAATATTTTAAGGTGATACGATACTTTGGACTGGCTCAGGTCCAATAATTCTTCAAACTCACAGGTGCACAAATCAGATTGCTTTGAAAGCAAGTAAACCATTTTTAAACGAATTGGATCACTAAAAGCCTTTGTCACAGAAGCTATTCTTTGAATTGCCTCTTCTTGTGGAAGGGGCACATCACCTCGACGGACTCTTGGAATATCCGTTATGCATTGATCCAAGGCCCACACCCCCTAATCAATTTTTTTTGATATGTTTATGAATCCATAATACTCCTGTCGAAAACATAAGTCAACTCCGTCCTTGACCTCTAGTATATTCTTTATGCTTGCTGCATATAGAGGAAACCATCCGAAATGGAGATGTAAAATAATCACAGTTACTAATTGCAGTAACACAATCTAGCGCAAAAAAAAGTACGTTGATTTCAACTATTTAATCCGATTTTATACTTTAATATCTGTGCTTAACTTTTCACCATAAAATCCGAATAGCCTTTCTTTTTTATATGTTCCAGGAAAAGGTTTTTGGCTTCTTCGGTTTGTATTCGTCAGCTCGTGCGCAACCAACTTTTTTAGCGTTTGTTACATGAGCTTCAGTTCGTCCGAGACTGTTTCCCCCTTCATATTGTGCTTGTTTTTTTTCTGCAGTTCTCTCCTGCTGCGCTTGGGTTTCTTCCAATAATTCCTTTCGGACTTGTTCTTTCATCTTTGCTTCTATCTCTTCAAAATTATACGTTTTATATTTTTTAAATAGTTTTTTAACCGTTTTTTCTGCTTCCTTTTTCTCATACTCTGCTAATTCTCTTTTCGCTTCTTCCATGGCTAATTGTGCTAATCGTAATTTTTCATGAGGTGTTTTTGCTTTTCTAGGCATCTATATCTCTCCTTACTTATTCTATAAAAACTAATCTCTCAGATTTTCTTGAAAATTATCTTTTTCCTTAGCAATATATAAGTCAATTCTATGTGTTTTTTTCTATAAGAAAAACTATAGCAAGGAAACAAAGTTACCGTAAGTGCTTTTGTATATTTCTTTTGATTTCCAACTTTTTATAGGGGGATTGGGGGAACCCCAACAAGCTTCTTTTTGGTAAAGATGCGCAGCATTTTGAGCCAAAATGATATGCTTGCAAAAGTTTTGTTTTTGACCGTATACTGTTGGTATCGATACTTTTGTTAGTTTTCTAGATTGGGAGGATATAGGTAGATGGAGAAACGAATTAAAAGGGTACAATTTCGTCTTTATGATGAAGAAGTGGATATTGCAGAACAGATGGAAAAGGAATATCAATGGACTTCCAATCATCTTGCAAAATTCGTCTTTTTAAATATGCAGGAACCACAGTCAAAAGAAGATAGAAATCATTTAAAGGAAATGAACAGACAAGTAGGAGCAATCGGGAACAACGTAAATCAGATCGCCAGAAAAATAAATGCAACAGACATGTTTCTACCTAGTGAAAAAGAAGAACTCATGACTTTATTAAAAGAAATTAGAAATAACACACGGATCCTGGCAGAAAAAAAGCCACTGGAAGACGATGTAGAGGATATTACATATAAATTGAAAGCGAATAGGTAAGGGAGAAAGAAATGCCAATATTTGAAGCATTAAAAGGCAGTTCCAATGCCAATGAAACCATTAATTACTGTGAAAAAGAAATCATTCTAGATCCAGAAACAGGACAACAAAGAAATAAATGTATTCTAAAAGCAGGGGTAAATTGTGATATTGCTGATATAAGGGAAGACTTCGCAGAAACACGTCATTACTTTGATAAAACGGACGGTAGGCAAGCCATGCACTTTGTCCTTTCTTTTCACCCTAAAGAGCTTCCTAACACGCCTGATAACTACGAGAAGTGTTTAGAAATAGGGATGAATTTAGCAGCTCAAATTGGCAAAGGACATGAATCTGGTTGTTTTGTTCACTCCGATCAAGAGCACCTACATTGTCATATCGTCACAAACTCAGTTAATTATGAAAACGGACGGAAATTCCATATGGAAAAAAATAAAGACTTAGTTTTATTTCGTCATATCTCTGATCAAATATGCAAGGAGCATGGAATTGAACCACTAGAAACATACAAAGGAGAACATGTTCAAGAAAAGAATGCAGAAAAAAGAATTAAAGCTCGTGGCGGTGTTACTTGGAAGGGTGAAATAAGAGAAGCCATTTCTTATGCAAAAGAACGAGCAACCAACCTGGAACAGTACAAAGAGCTCCTGGCAGAAAAAGGCGTAGAAATGTACCAACGGGGAGAAAAGACAACCGGATACATTCATATAGCTCGAAGAGATGCAGGAGAAAGGCTCTTCAAATTAAGAGACAGAAACAAAGCTTTAGATGATGGTTATCATTTAGAAGACATCCTAAAAAGCATGACCCGAAATAAACTGCTACAGCAAGCCAAAGGGTCAGGTACCAAAGAAAAGACACTGTCCGATCCTGGAGCGAATAAACAGCAAAAATCTATTCCACTGGATATTCCATCTATCCAGGATATTTCTACTAATGCCTTTGAAGAAACGGTTCAAAATGCACAAGAGAAGAAAGAATCTATAAAAGATTCGACGGCAGCTGAACTGAAAAACACCAAAGATGAGGCGCAGCGTATAGAAATTAAAAGGGCAGAAAAATTTAAGCTACAGCAAGCTGAACTGGATAAACAAATCGAGCTTAGAAATCAGGATTTTACGGAAGAAATGTTCCAGTTATTGCGTAAAAACTTCCCAAATTCCACGTCAAAAGAGTTGGAAAAAACACCAAAAGAAACGAGTTTTTATTTTGGTGGAGCCACCAAAAAACTATATAAAGTCAGCTATGAATTAGATTTCAAAGGAATCAGTATTAGCAGAAAAACTGATACTGGCACCTATGAAGAACAAGCCTTTACTCCGATTCAAGATGCTACTTCCAGAAAAAAAGTGATTTCCAAAATTCAAACAGTGGCCAAAAAACAGGACGAAATGTATAGACAAAACACTCAATTTCAACGTACTCTTTAAACGACTAGCTGATTAAGAACCTCGTACTAATGATGTCGGGGTTCTTTTTCTATAATAAAACCAAAAAGAAAATAGTGTTTTTTATTATAGAAACTAACCAATAATACTCATCAGACCTTCATATTCGCTTTTTAAGAGCCTTGTTTTTCTGAAGACATATAAAAATAAAGGTATAAAGAAAGTCGGCTTAAACATCCTTGAAATGCGTTCAAAAAACATTTAACTTTCCAGCCAATTGTAGAAAGATGCTTTTGGAACTGGTTTGACCAGCATATCTTTAACGTTCTCATATAATTCATTGTGTGCTTGTTGTTTGGCTGCTATTTGACGATTATTTTCAGCATATAGAGCCTGCCATTCTAATTTTGTAACAATTTTATCTATGTAACTGGAAAGATATTTAATTTTAGTACCTTTTTCTATAGAATCATTCACTCTATTAACTACATATTCAATAATCTTATTAGGAGTAGGATTACTTATATAATTATTACTTTCTTGTTTTTTATGTATTATAAAGGTGGGATTACTTTTCTCTTTCTCATCCTTACTGCCAGAAGGGATTTCGTCGTTTTCTGTTTCGCAGTCTGCATCACAATTTAACGTGTTTAGTCCTAAAAAATCAACCCAGTATTCGAAGTATGGATGATTCACAAATAAGTAAATTGGCTTGCCTCGGCCATTACATTTTCTTGCACGTTTATGAATCTTTACTACTTGTCCAAGTTCCAAAAGTTCTTTAAGTCGATATTGAACGGTTCTTTCGCTAATTTTATGCCTTTTAGATAGATATTTATCGCTTGCATAAAAGAATCCTAATTCCGTACTGAAGAAACAGATCATATCAAAAGTCTGTCTCGTTCCATCTTTTAATCGATACCATTTATCCCCGATAGCATCCTGGATAGAGTCTAATAAGGCATACTTTACTTTTTTCTGCTCTTCTTTGTTTTTGGTATATGGTTTGTAAGACATCATTTCATTAAATTGTTGGGATTCTACAAATACAGTTTTCATTATAATTCTCCTTTTTCGGAACAAAAAAAGACACTGTTATCCCATAAAACAAAGGGGAAACAGTGTCTTTTATCAAAAGTTATCGAAAAAAGGAAACTTTTTTTCCTTGAATAAACGTGTTTTATACACTAAAATGATTGGTATATAATACTTAACGTTATATGTTCCAAGGACTTCGACAAGTGTTTCCCTAGGGTAGTAGGGAGACGGTTAAAGGGTACGCCAATACCACTTTAACAGTTGGAGTTCTTTTTCATTATCCGGTCTTATTTAGTTACCTGTAATTTTAACCCTATCAATTTAATCTAGCAATACTAATTTACTAGATTATATTTGAAATTGATAAAATAAATAAAAAGAAAAAGCATAGGAGACAATCCTATGCTTTTCATATTTTAAATAAAATGTAATTTGTACTCTTAGGAAGTAGTGTTCGAAAAGAATGGGTATGATTTTATAAGGAACGATAAGAAGAATGATGTTTATATAGAAATACTTTATAGTTATTAAAGTATTTCAAAACTTAGTGAACCAAAGGAATATACAACTAAATAACGCCTCAAAGCTTGTTATAGATAGGTTTGGCAAGGGTGCGTTCGACAC
>NZ_JAMAUK010000056.1:0-13336 GCF_023714395.1 Niallia sp. MER 6
AAAAAGCATCCTAACTAGTGTTGTGGTAAAAGCAACACCGCCTGTTTAGGTACATATACACCAAAGGTGTATAGAACGTAACAGGATGGGGTAATGACATACCCCTTAACTAAAGGCTAGTTCAAAGTAGAAATGAATTGCGAACGCAATAGCACTTTAGAATCCCATTGCTATAGCTGTGGGAGTGTCAAAGGTTCAAGATAATTTAGAAAAATTGAAGTATGTAAAAGGAAACTTAGCTCCTTTACAAAAAAGGCTCACTGAAATGGAGGAAGAATTAAAATCACTTAATCAGATGTTAAGTAAAGCTTAAAAGAATGTAAGTTCCAAGATTAACGAAGGTAATTACAAAGCCATCCCTTTTTACAAGTGGATGGCTTTTACAGTAATAAGATAATGTCAGAACTCAGCTCTTATCCTTAATGATCTGATTGCGGTCTTCCATTTGAGGCGGTTCTTCAAACTATCCGTGCTTAATTTTAATTTTACTGCCTTCTTGAGCGGAAAAATATCCATCTTTTGCAAGCATAGTCGACTTCATTGAAAGATCATTTCTTAAACGAAAGAAAGCACTCAAATAATGAAGTTTCTAAAAATATTATTTGGGAGAATTACGACAGAAACTTATGGAGTGGAGTTAGTATAGTGGAAGATGGCAGTTCAAGTAATAAGATTACGTTACACTTCACACAAATTTATTATTACTGAAAATAAAATAGTAGAGTCAGAATTATATTTATTGGATGAAGCTGACTAGTTCTATATGAATCCAGCAGCCAGCTGGTAGTGCAAGACGATATATAAAAGGTACAGAAGTAATTTGGTCATAAGTCGTTTTATACCTGTTATATTCGTTTATACATTATTGATTAACAGGTAGAAGAATTAAATTATCTAAAATGTAAATCGTAATTATTGCGATTTACATAATATCCGAGTATAATGCAATAGTAGTTGTTATTGTAAGGAGTGAAAATTTTTGAGTAATAAAAAAATCCCGGTAACGGTATTAAGCGGATATCTTGGTTCAGGTAAGACAACTCTGCTTAATCATATTTTATCTAATAGAGAAAATCTTAAAGTTGCTGTTATCGTAAATGATATGAGTGAAATTAATGTTGATGCATCATTGGTGAAGCAGGGAGGATTTTCGAGAACAGACGAGAAGCTGGTAGAAATGCAAAATGGCTGTATATGCTGCACACTTCGCGAGGATTTAATAATAGAAGTGGAAAAACTCGCCCAAAACGGTGATATTGATTATATTATAATTGAATCCAGCGGTATTAGTGAGCCAATCCCGGTTGCGCAAACATTTACATATGTGGATGAGAGTATGGGGATTGATCTAACTGAATTTTGTAGACTGGACACTATGGTAACGGTAGTAGATGCTAATCGGTTTTGGCATGATTATGGTTCAGGGGAAAGCTTGCTGGATCGTAAACAAGCTGATGATGAACTGGATGTTCGAGAAGTAGCTGATCTGCTAATAGATCAAATAGAATTTGCCGACGTTATCTTACTGAACAAAATGGATTTAATTTCAAAAGAAAATCAAGAAAAATTAACAGCAATCATTAAACAATTTAACCCTGAAGCGAAAATATACAGAAGTGAATTTTCACAAGTTCCACTCGATAAAGTGTTAAATTCAGGCCTTTTTGATTTTGAAGCTGCTATCCAAAGTGCAGGTTGGATGAAAGAACTTAATGAGGAACATATTCCTGAAACAGAAGAATATGGAATATCTTCTTTTGTATATCGGAGAAAGAAGCCGTTTCATCCAGTAAGACTAATGGCTTGGATTGAAACATGGCCAGCAGAAGTGGTACGTGCTAAAGGGTTTATATGGCTAGCGACTAGGAATAATGATTCTGGGCTGTTATCACAAGCAGGCACATCTTTATCGATTCAAGGAGCTGGGAAATGGGTAGCTACATACCCGGATACGGAAATTAACCAAATTCTAGAGGAAGATGCTGTGCTGCAAAAAAGATGGGATCCTGTGCATGGTGACCGAATGACAGAGTTAGTTTTGATTGGCATTGGAATGGATCAAAAGCAACTAGAAAATGATTTAGATAAGTGCCTTCTTACAGAGATAGAAATGACTAAAGATTGGACCAAATTTTTAGACCCATTTCCATCATTTAACGTCTAATAAAAGAATCAGGGAACAAAAATGAGAGTGAATATTACATTGGCATGTACAGAAACAGGAGACAGAAACTATATTACTACAAAAAACACACGAAATAATCCAGATAGAATAGAATTAATGAAATATTGCCCACGTTTAAAAAGACGAACTTTGCATAGAGAAACAAAATAAGTATTGATTAATTATAGTTATAGTTTTTAAATCGTAATAGTTTCGATTTATAAAAGGAGGTTAAAATAAGTGGCAAAAAAAAATCTAAAGTAGTAAAAGAGAAAAAACGGCAAGCTATGGTGGAAAAGTACGCAGCTATTCGGATCGAATTAAAGGAAAAAGGTGATTATGAAGGACTTAGAAAACTTCCGAGAGATTCCTCTCCAACACGCCTAAAAAACAGATGTGAAGTTACTGGCAGACCTAGAGGGTACTTAAGAAAATTTAAAATGTCCCGCATTGCCTTCAGAGAGTATCCTCATAAAGGGCAAATTCCAGGTGTTAAGAAAGCAAGTTGGTAATAAGTTAATAACCAGAGGAATGCCCCCCTATTTTTGGAGTAGGGGGGCATTTATCATGTTGTACAGTTTTTATATAAAGTGAATGATATGATTACCCGCTACTAAGCATAATCCAAGTAAAATCGCTGTTAGTGATTGTTGACCTATAAGTTTAAAAGCTTGTATGAATCCTAACTCTTTCCATATTGTAGCCAAGGTTACGACACATGATGTCAATGTAGAGGCTAAAAACACTAATAAGAATAATTGGAAATTAGTAAGGATAAAAAACAGCGCGCCATTTCCTTCATTTAAAATAAGGATTCCATCTTTTCTTATTATTGAAAAAGCCAAAGCTGCTGCGCCTTCTACTGGCAAATGGAAAAGTTGTAATAAAGGATGAAACAGTAAAGCAATAAACGAAATGATATTCATATATTGCAACAGACTAGCAGTAATGCAAATAATTAGAAAAATAGGCATTGCCTGCTTAAAAAATTGCGCTAAGTCACTACTTACTTGAAGCTTTATCGTTTTTAATTTTGGTTTTTGAATAAAGGCTTTTCGAGTAATAGTTGATGGAGGGAATGATTGCTTTTTAAACCACAGATAATTGTGAATGATACCCCCTGTAAGTAACAGGAAAATATAGGGAAAGAAAAGCCAAACAGCATGGGCTGAATTAAGTATCGATAAAGTTGCACCAATTTGATAACTGCATGCAGACCCAAAAGAGATAAACGAGATACATTGGGACCTGTTGCAAGTATGACAACCTCTGCTTTGAAGGACTGCAACAACATTACAGCCAAACCCAGTGATGATCGGTAGTATATCTCTGCCAGTTAAACCAATTTTATATAACATTGGTTCCAATGTATCTACTATGCGATCCTTTATGCCGGATTCTTCTGTCATTGCTTTACTGCAGCTAATCATCAACACAACTGGAAAGGCCAAAATAAAGGAATAAATTCCGAGTGTTAATAGTCCATAGTTCCCTACGAAAATTTCTTTAATAATGCTGGGAGCACTAGTAAAGAATAGTGTAAGTTGACTGAGTATATACTTTTCAATCAACGGCTGTAACAAGTTAGAAAACTGGTATGCGACGATAACAGGAAATAAAAACATGGCTACTAAACTTAATAAAGCAACGAAGCTTTTGCCAAAGTAACTTTTTTCAAAAAACAGAGTAGGAGGGTCTACTTTAGAAATCGGTAAGTTTATAAGTTCCTTTAGTTGTGATTGATTTATCGTATCATTTTCCTTTAAACACTCTTTAAATAAGTTAACAGTATCCTTTTCTACTTTTCGGGTATCTACAATAAAGATAGGCAGCTTTTTTCTTGTTATTTGTTTAAGAAGCAAAACTCTTACCTTCAGGAGACATTTTATCTGAAAAGGTAACAAATAAAAGAATCATTTTGGTTGCTTTTTCAATATAAGGAAACAGCTTTTCCAATTCCTCTGCAAAATGTGTACCTCTTACTACAAGAATAATAGTAGAAGCACTATGTATATCTTCATAAAGTTTTGTCTGTATTAGTGAATTTGCGTTATTAATGCCGGGTGTATCAATTAAGTTTCTATTCACAAAATAAGTACTTTCATTATGGATAGTTGATCCTTTCACATTTGTTTCATTACCTATCGACCTACCAGCTAACTTAGTAAATAAGGTTGATTTTCCAGAAGATTCAAAGCCTAAAATTAATGAATTTAGGCTTTGGGTTTGAATTTTCTCCTCTAACACTCACAATTCACCTCGCAACAAGATAAATCGTCTAAAAACAGATTGTTTTTTCGGTATAAATCAAAAATTTCGGTTGGATATTGGAAATTAGTACGATCAAGTATTTCTTTAACAATCACAGCAAATCTTTGGCGGAATTTATATATATAGCAGAAAATAACCTGCTGATGCCTAACATTTGGTCCTGCTAAAAATACCCCTGCAGTAATAGTAGATTCATCTTTATCTGTTAATTTAGGCAACTGTTCATTTTCCCACTCAAAAAGAGAATAAATTTGTTTAACACCAGGAATAAAACCAGCAGCTAAAATTGGTCGGGTTTTTGAAACATGAGTAGTTCCATCAGACAAATATAATACATAGTCATCATCTCTTTTAGAGATTTTTAAAACCTCTACATCAAGCAGTTCTAACCGACCTGTCTCATCAGCAATTTCTAATCTTTCCTTTGTAAAAGGAGACAAGGATTTACTCGGATCAGCCTCAACATTGTCCCATGGAGCACTTCTAGAAATGACTGTAACATTCTTTTCATTTGCTGTAAGATGATAGGCAGCATCTATTCCGCTTTCGTATCCGCCTATAACGTGAATTCATCTCCTTGCAAGTTATCCCACGATTTAACTAAACTGTTATGAAGAGCAAGCTCCGCACCCTCAAAGGGTTTTAAATTAGGTGTTTGATATTCACCTGTTGCCCAAACTAAAAAAGGTGCTTCTATCATTTGCTTGTCTGTATATAACAGAAATTTATTATTATTCTTAACTACTTTATCAACATAAGCCTTCTTTATTGGCAATTTATAGTGGTGAGCTAATAATTGAAGATAATCTGCATATTCATTGCCTGTTAAGTGTTCTTTCCCGAAAGTAAACGCTGGAGAAGTTTCAGGAGTCAGGGCATTCAAATCTAACATCCCGAATCCATGCCCTGTAAAGGAAGGGGTAATCAGCTTCATTTCCTTTGGCCATTTTCGAAAACTGGCACCAATTTCTTCCTTTTCTAAAATCACAAAGTCCTCAAAGTTCATTTTCTTTAATAAGATACCTAAGCCAATTCCAGATGGCCCTGCACCTACAATAACTAATTTCATTGAAAAGTCATCTCCTGATTATATATAAGAGAGCAAATTTAATATAGATTGCCTCGAATGTTATGTAAATAGTAATGATTACGATTTGTAGCATAAATTAATATAAATCGTATTCATTACGTTTTATATTAAGTATTTTAAAAAAATAAGTTAACTAATTATTTCTAATTATTTTAAAAAGCTAAGGAGTTTTAATAGAGTTGGCTAAGGTAGATAGGATGTGAGCAATCGTTAAAAGTTAGAAAGGGGGAGGACCGCTATTAAGTTGGACCTCCAGTGTTATGAGTTTGCTTATGTACATTGTTCTTACAATAAACTACAACTTAAGAACGAATTCCTGCAAAGGCGTTTTCTACTAAATGCTGGACATATGTCTCATCCAATGTATCTCCAGTTACAAGCAATCGATAAAAAATCGGCCCATAAATGAGATCAATGCATATGGCAATGTCGAGTCCTTCTTTCAATTCTCCTTGTGCGATTGCCTGCTCCAAAAGACCTCTTGCCTCCAGTCGGCGAGGGCGAAAAAAACGAGTTCGATAGGCTTCTGCCAATCCTGAATCAAACTGTCCTTCACCTAGTAACTGCGTTATGATTGTCCCTTCTCGACTAGTTAAAAAATTGGTTAAGTTAGTAGCGTGAATGACAATATTATCTAATGCTGAACCGGTATCAGGCACAGGCAACCTAGCAGTGGCAGCATCTAGGAAACTCTCCATTATTACAGCAGCCTTATTCGGACACCACTTGTAAATCGTTGCCTTGCTGACTTGAGCACGCTCGGCTATTTTATCAACCGTAACGGCTTGGAAGCCGTTTTCTAATAATAATTCATAAGAAGCGGAAAGAATAGCCTTATGTGTTTCCACATTGCGGGGCCGGCCTCTTTTTCCATTCATGAAGATCTTCCTTTCATTCATTAAATTCTATAAAGAACTATACGTTCAGTATATTATTTAATCATTAATTAATGAACTAAACGTTTAGTATTTAAAATTAAAAGGAGAGGAACTAAAACCAAGTTCCAAAAGAAGTAGCAGGAATGAATAAAACCATATTCTATAAGGAGTTGTTTGAATGTCTATTTTTAAATCTCAATCAATGGAAAAAAATATCCCGTCGTGGTTAACCATACTAATAGCTGCAGCATGCGGTATTATTGTTGCTAATCTCTACTATGCACAGCCACTAGTGGGAATCATCAGTGAGTCCATCGGATTGTCTGCAACCAGTGCTGGTTTGATTGTAACTTTAACACAGTTTGGTTATGTTATAGGTTTGTTATTTATAGTGCCTTTAGGTGATATTATGGAGAACCGAAAATTAGTTTTTTTCGCGCTGCTTCTCACCGGGATAGCCCTTGCCATCACTTCAGTAACAAAGCAGGAGGCCCCATTTTTAGCAGCTTCCTTTTTCATCGGTTTAGGATCAGTCGCAGCACAAGTACTTGTGCCTTTTGCATCATACCTTGCATCCGATTCTTCTCGAGGCCGTGTTGTCGGCAATGTGATGAGCGGTTTGTTACTAGGCATAATGCTTGCCCGTCCATTATCAAGCTTGGTAGCTGACTATTTTGGCTGGAATTTTGTTTTCGCTTTTTCTGCAGCAGCAGTAATGCTTTTGGCTTTCGTACTATTAAAGGTACTGCCAGAAAGAAAACCTACTACAAACACAAGCTATAAAGCTTTGCTCAGTTCGATGTGGTATTTGCTGAAAACAACACCAATATTAAGACGAAGAGCTGCTTATCATGCATTTGTCTTTGCGTCATTTATTTTATTTTGGACAACAGTGCCAATGTTTTTAGCAGGTCCAACATTTGATTTTTCACAAAAAGAGATTGCACTATTTGCACTTGTCGGTGTAGCAGGTGCAATTGCTGCACCAATAGCTGGGCGGTTGGCAGATAGGGGGTGGACCAGACCAGCAACAGGAGTGGCACTCGCCACCGTCATCATCTCCCTGCTGTTGCCGCTGCAGATTCATACTGGTTCCAATACAGGAATAGTTATACTCGTCGTTTCTGCGATTCTATTGGATGCAGGTGTATCGGCAAATCTTGTTCTTGGACAGCGCACTCTCTTCTCATTAAGTCCAGAAATCCGCAGTCGTTTAAATGGGTTGTTTATGGCTATTTTCTTCTTCGGAGGCGCTATCGGCTCTGCGGTTGGAGGTTTGATATACGCAAAAGGCGGCTGGAGTGCTGTGTTATGGATTGGAGCGGCATTTCCAATTATCGCAATACTTTATTTTGCCACTGAAAAAAAGAAAAAAGACATGTTGCATGCGAGAAAGTGACGCCATCTATTACAGACTTCCTTGTAAGACACAGAAAATCATATAATGAGAATAAAAGAAACCCTTTAAATAAAAAATTCACAGAATATACAAGAGAATATTGCAATTATGTGAAGCTTACTAGTACTTTTTATTCAATAGAAAAAAACATGCTACAATAACAGTGTAGTAAAAACATACAAGATATTGTGAAGTAATGAACAAATGAAAATAGAGGAGCTGGAGTAAAATGTTAGACCTATTAAGAAAAAATAATATCGCAGCAGGTATTCTAGCAGTATTCCGCATTTATCTTGGTTATCAATTTATTCATGCTGGTTATGGAAAAATAGTGGGCGGCAGCTTTGATGCAAGTGGTTTCCTTCAAGGAGCCATTGCTTCTAGCACAGGCGATCATCCTGCAGTACAAGGCTGGTGGGCAGCATTCTTAGAAAACGTTGCATTACCGAATGCCGGTCTGTTCACATTCCTAGTACAATGGGGAGAACTACTTGTAGGTATTGCCTTAATTCTAGGTTTATTCACTAACTTTGCAGCCATTATGGGAATGATAATGAACTTCTCTTTCTTATTCAGCGGTACAGTAAGCACAAATGCACAAATGATTCTTCTTGCAATCTTCGTCGTAGTAGCAGGAGCAAATGCAGGTAAATTCGGATTAGACAGATATACAATGCCTTATCTTAAAAATGTTCTTACAAACAAAACAAATAAAAGAAAAAAAGATGCAGCAGTTGTATAAGTAAAATGATAGTAAAGAAGTCAGTGTCAAGGCTGATTAAAACTTCCTCAAAATCGCCGGTTTAAAATTCCCCAGAAGGACATTTCAGTCCTTCTGTTTTTGCGTACTCAAGTGCTTCTCTTTTAGTCTGTAACTATCACCTTTCAAGTTAAAGATACGAGAGTGATGCAAGAGGCGATCTAACATCGCTGTTGCAATTATCGGATCTCCAACCATTTCTCCCCATTCTCCAAAGCCTTTATTGGATGTAAGGATGATAGAGCCACGTTCATATCTTCTTGATATAACTTGGAACAAATAGTGTGCACTTTGCGTATCAAGGTTCAGATAACCAATTTCGTCGATAATTAAAACCGAAGGTTTAATAAAGGAAACTATTTTCTTCTCCAGTTTTTCCTGCTGTTCTGCTTTTCTTAGCTGGGATACTAGCTCGCTCATTGTAATAAAATGGGTTTTCATTCCTTTTGAGATTGCCTCCATACCAATAGCTACTGCAAGATGTGTCTTCCCAATACCAGGAGGACCTAAAAAAATTAAATTTTCTTTGTTATCGAGGAAGGAAAGATTCATTAATTCTCTAATTCTTCTTTCATCCATGTCCACTTGGGCTGTAAAATCAAATTGATCTATCGTTTTTCGGTAAGGAAACCTCGCAAACTTCAGCAGGGTTTTCTTCATTCTTTCCTGTTTTTCATTGATTTCTAGCTCTAGAAGGCTGAATAAAAACTGTGAATATGGTACATTATCTTTAGACGCTTGTTCGGCCAGTTCGGACCATCGGTCCGCAATAACGGGCAAGTTTAATTTTTGGCTATACTCCTTTATCTCTTTTTTCATGATGATTCACCCCTAGTGAATTCATCATAGACGGATAAGGGGCGTGTATCTACTTCCAAGGAAACAGGCTGTGGGGCGCCAACCACGACAGTTTGTTTCCTTGTTATTTTTTCGGAGAAGGGAATAACTTTTTTCCGTCGCTGTAGCTTACTAATTTCTTCTCCCTGATAAAATATCCTAATTAAACCCTCCAGAGATTCTTTTATCAATATTTCTTTTCCAGCGTACTTAGAGGATAGAATCCAACTTTCTCCCTTATAGGAGAAGCTTCCGTCCCAATGAACTTTCCTAAAGGAAATATAACTTGTATCATATTCTTTCTTCTCATTTATTGGATGAAGCTTTTCCTCTGTCCATTTTTCTTGTGGAGAATAGCCGGTTGTTTCATTTCTCTTTCGGTTACCAACAGTATCCAGCCATCTCATTAAAAGTTGGTTCAATTCTTCCACACTATTAAACTTTGTCCCCACATAAAAATGATTCATAATGTACTGAATAGCCCTTTCCACTTTTCCTTTTGTTTGGGCTCTGTATGGGCGGCAGGCTTTTGGAATAAATCCATAGTAAGAGGCGAATTCTGCAAATCTTTTATTCCATTTAATGACCCCTTGATCACGTCCATCTGTGACAGTCCTCCTATTATCAAACAAGATAGTAGAAGGTATCCCACCCAGATATTTAAAACTGTTAATTAGACCTTGCATGACATGTTCCTGATCCTGGGATAAAGTAAAAAGAGCGTACTTCATTCGCGAATAGCCTAAGATGGCAACAAACATGGAAAGCTTCCTTTTTTCTCCGTTCAAAATGACTTCTCCGACCTCTTTCCAATCGACCTGCATCTGTTCACCCGGAAGGGTTTCATAACGGACAGTATATTTCTTTTTTGCTTGTTCTCGATATGGCTGCATATAATCCTTTAATATCGTTTTGCCACCTTGATATCCAAGCAACTTGATCTCGAGAAGCAGTTTCTCTGCATTAAATACCCGATCCTCTAGCATCCTCCTATTGATATAATCCTTAAATTCATCAAGTTTACTGCTTCTATTTCTTTTCCTAGCAGTGGGGATGGTTTCGGACATTATGTATTTTTTAACCGTCTTGCGGTCCATCTTCAGCTCATTGGCGATATCAGTAATACTCATTCCTCTTTGGTACATTTCTTTAATCATAAAAAATTCCCCTCTTGTCTTCACGAACCATAGCTCCTCTCAACAAACTATGGTTCTATTTTAGATGGGGAATTTTATTCCGGCTATATTGAGGATTTTAACATCGGCTTTAACAGTCAGGCAACGATGTCTGGTTTTTTTTGTATCTTTTTTTAAGCTAATAATAATTAATTAGAACGCTTTTTTGGCTATGTAATTGAAATAATTCTTTCTATAAAATAGAAATAAATTGAAAGGAGGCTGCAATGAATACTAAATGGAAATGGGTCGCTTGCATTTTTGGTGTGTTTAACATTTGCTGTTATTTTCATACCAGTTGGATTGAAGAAAGATCAGAAACGAACAATTTATGATATAAACAGGATTCGTGCAGAAGAAACTTTTAATCAGGAAGAAAAGGAATATATCGTGTATTTTTGGCAGAAAACTTGTTCTTCTTGTAAAGAAATAGAACAAACAGTATTAGAGTATAGGGAAAAGTATCCCCTTTATATTGCCGATATGGAAAATGATAATAATAAAGCTGCTTGGTATGATTGGGAACAGTATCATAAAGAATACGACAAGGTTATTGGCGAGGTTAAAAATTGCAAAGAAATAATAAATGGACATGTGAATATGGATGAATTCTTGTATGATCGTGAGGTTGAGTGGTCCATTGAATTAACAGAGGATGAAAGGATAGTAGCTGTTCATAACACACCACTTGGTAATACAAAACCGATTGTGAGTGCAGAAATAGAAATTACAGGTACACCGACTATGATAAAAGTTAAAGAAGGAAGAACGGAAGAATTTAGTGTTGGGACTATCGAAGCTTTAGATTTATTGAAGTGAAGGACTTATATTTATTACTAATTCTTCCAGTGTTATGGCTATTAATTGAACTTTTCTATTAATTCAATTAATTTGAAATAGATATTGATATACTTTGTTAGAAGCCAAATAAATGGAGGTATATCAATGAAAAAAATGAAAAAACTAATTGTATTAGTGGTAATTATATTATGTTTTGGGGCTGCTTAACCTAAATATAATCAAAGTGTTTCTGCGGAATCAATCGTAAGCGCTTCAAGTGACGAAAATGATTTATTAGGTATTATGGAAGAAATAACTGATGAGCAATTTAATAGTAGTGTACAAGCAATAAATGATGGGATTACTATTGAAAATGGAGTGTACAAGTTTGACAAAAACCTAGTTAAAGATACAACCTTAACTGAAAAGGAGATTGAAAATATTGATGCATTATTTTCAAACTTTCTTACTCAAGGGGAAATTGCTGAAATTGATAAGGTTGACGATAAATTAGCAAAAGACGACATTAAAAAGAATGGTAGAGCTATACCAGCTGTACTACTAGCAGCAGCTACAACAGTTGCTGCATTTGTTGCCCTTGCTATTATTGTGAATATAATAAATGATTTGTATAAACTTTCAATGTCAGGATATTGTAGTAAATGGAAAAAGTATTATCAGATCAAAAAGGCTTGTAAACAATTAGGATATTTAAAAAGATTATCCCTATAATTATAATTATTGGTTTTGGGGCTACTACCTTAGGAGTGTTGTTTTTTGGAATTTACTTTTTCTTAAAGTATTTCAAAAATTTTTGGAAAGAATGAAATTTATAAATAACGTAAACGAAAGAACTTTTGCAACTACGTACTGTAGTTTAATTTAAAACTTTACCTAATAAACCCAACAGTCTTCAAACTGTTAAGTTCGAAAACTGCTGGGTTTATATTGTAATAAAAAAGGAGGATTTAAACTTGAAGTCTAAAGTCACTTTTCCTAATTTTCTCAATATATTAAGTTCATCTATCTTTGCGATTTTCTCTATCTCTTTTAAAAGGGAAGATTTTAGCCATAGAGTTTTTAAAATGGATACGGTTGCCTCAATAATGGGAATCAATATAATTTCTGTTAGCCTTTGTCTTCTGAACATAGTTGGTTAACTCATAGGTTTTTTTATGCTGTGTTAAATATAATGAATATATACTCAACAATTGTAGTTTAATCATTTTAAGGTTATAAAGGGCAGCATTCCTGATTAATTAAAACTAGCTTATGGCAGAAACGGGGCAGCATTCCTTTAATAAATGAAGAGAACCTTTCTTGTGTCACAAACATGGCAGTTATGTTGAAGAAGGATTTTTCTATGTCTTGGCGAATTTTTGGTTCAATAGCACAAGAACGAGTTGCCATTTAAGTAGCAATTTTTAGGGAGAGTAGATGTTGACATGAATCAATTATATTTGTCATTAAATGAAGCTGGATTGATTTTTAAGGGGCAAGCAGCACTTGCTCAAGAGGAGGTTGATTACATTTTGCTTGAAACCTATGAGAACGGAACAACAAATTCAGTGGATGTGAATACATTCGAAACGCTTTTTGGGGATGCAAAAGGTAATCCGACCTATGAAGCCTTGTCAGGAACTCATACTTTTAAATTGGGAGATGAAAATTACACAATGACTGCTGAGGAAATGGGCTATCAAAAGTATTTCGACCAATGGAAAGAAAAAGGATTGTTTAAATCTTTGTCGACTAACAGGAGAAAGATTTAATCAGCAAGAGTTATCATCTGGTTGGTACTACATCACTACATCGGCAACATTCCTGTAATACATGAAAACTTAGCTTATGGAAGAAACGTGGCAGCATTCCTGTAATAAGTGAAAATGCGATTTGAAAGAAAAAAGACCTCTTGATAAGATAAATGTGTCCTAAGCTGGCCAGCTAAAAGGGACAAAATATCTACTCGGAGGTCTCACTAT
>NZ_JAMAUK010000057.1:0-13087 GCF_023714395.1 Niallia sp. MER 6
GAGGATTAAAGGAAGCCCTTCAAGGCGTTACCCTATCATTTGACTTCTCGAAATGACAGTTCATTGTTGAACTGTTAGGTTCAACAATGCCTAACCTTTTCAGTTAGGAACGTGTCGTACCACCTTTTGGATCATTTAATATCATACTAGATTTTTCTTTTGCTCGGCTTAATATATCAATCATGGGAGTAATAATGATTTCCCCTTTACCCGAACGAGAAACCCCTAAAATACAAGTATTAACTGTATCCGTATCAATAAAATAGTTGTCTTTATAATGGGATATAGGGATACCACCTATCCCTTCAAATTCTTTTTCCTTTTCTGGAATGCCTTTGTATTGTTCTTCAATCTCAATAGTTTTCGTAAATCTGGAATCCCCTTTTTGTCCATAGGCAATTTCTTTTTCACTCTTATAATTAACTTTTGAATAAACGAAAGTTCCTAAAAGGAGATCCACGGCCAATATCATAAAATTTACTTTCCAATCCAATGGAGTACTGAAGGCATTCATTAAGTGAATATCATCCTCTATCCCTATCTGAAATATATCGAAAGTGGTTGATGATTCCTTATCCACGCTTGCTATACTCTGCATCACATTAGAAAAGCTTACTACAACGAAATTAAGGAATAAAAACGCAATAAGCGCTACTGATATAGAAACCAGCAACGTCTTTATATTTATTTTGCTGTTTTTTTCGGGAAGTTCCTCCCCATCCACTTTATAGTTATAGCTATGGGATAAGTACTTTCTTTTCTTTATAGCCATAATGCTTTCCCACCTTTTCTTGCGATGAAACAATGTTTCTTTAACTGTAAAAAAACACTACTTTTATTTGCTAAGTAATTCTGTTGCAAGTTTATTCTCTTCCCTTTGATAAAGGGATAGTGCTATGTCAGCTTTTCTCTCCTTGCTTAAATTCCTTTTTTCTTGCTTGGACATCTTTATATATAAATCTGTTACCTTTTGATCATTCTTGGAGAGAATCGCTTCATCAATTTTTCCGTATACTGTATCCCCATCAAATGCTTTATTGAACGTCATTAAGGAAGCTAAATCCTTGTTTTGAAAAAGGGTTTCTTCAATAGTTACTAGGCTATCATCATCTTTATATAGTGCCATTGCTTTATCATAATTTTTTTCTTGTAATAGCTCTTCTAAAGTTATTATTGCTTCTTGTTTTTGGACTTCAGCTGATGGTTCCTGCTCTATATTAGTACTTGTTGTTGCTTTAGCTTTTACTACATGATTACTATTTAATTCGCTTATTGCCTGCCCTAAGAACAGACCCCCACATAAGAGAAGTGCTCCTACTATACAAGTGATTAGTAATGGGTTTTTTCTTTTACGTGTATTTGCCATTACTTCAGGCTGTTCGGATTCCTTGTATACCGGTTGAGCCGGCATATTTACTTGTTTTGAATCTAACGTTTTATCAAGCAAGTCATTGTATCGATCAATCATTTTAAGGAAAAGTTCTTCGTTCATCCCGGTGTGTTGGTTCCTTTCAGGCCTATTTTGCAGTGCTTTTAGTTGCTGACGTTGAACCTCAATTCGTTCTCTTTCTAATTCTAATTCTTTTTGTTTACGTTCCTCTTCGCGTTCTTCCGCTTCTAATTTTCGTTTTCTGGATAGTTCAATGGTCCAATTAGATATTCTGTTTTGAATGTCATGTTTTAATTCTTTCAGTGAATTTTGCATCATATTCCAAGTGTCATCTACTCTGCCATCTAGTTCTTCCTCAAAGATCCGGATCATTCTTCTTTTCATTTCGGATAATTGATTAACGGAAGCATTTTTCAAATCAAACATCTTATCATCTAAGAAATCGTTCATTTTATTTTCAAGTTGAAGTTGCATATTATCTTTATATATGCCAATTCTTGTATCTTTTTTTGTAGATAAATCATTTACAAAAGTAGACTTCTCATTTTCTTGCATTCGCTTAAAGTCTTCTAATGCCTTTTCTTGTTCCAACTCAAATTTTTCTAACTTACTAATGTATTCCTGATCTTGTTCCAATCTGAATTTCTCAAATTCTGATTCACTTTTCAGACCAATAGATTGTAACTCTTCTCCGTTTTGTTCTTTAGCTGCTTCTCTGTAATTAAGTGACATAGCCTGTTCATACGCCTGCGATAATTCCGTTTGAGCTTTATCTTTAATGGTTTCTACTTGATTTAGGAAGTAGTCTCGGATTAGCTCAAATTTTGTATCACTTAATGCATTTATAGCATAATCATAAATGACTGTATTTAATTCTGGAATAGTGCTGTCATTGAGTTTATTTAACCCCAAAAACTTAAGTAAATTTTCATTATCCAATCGTGCTTTATTTCGATCTACTACACTCTTAGTAGAAGACATATCGATAAACGTATCATAAATTGGGAAAATAACTTGTTCATGTTTTAATTTGGCATTGTTATTTTTTTTAATGCCAGGTATGGATTCAACTTCTGCGTATTCATCATAAATCACTACTTGTTCTAAATTATCAACCTGTTCCGTTTCAAAATTAGTATAATCAGATGGAATGTATCCCTGAATTTCAGCATTATTTAAAGAAAATTCTTCTTCAGTACTTTCATTAGATCCAAATTGAACAAAAGCATTTGTATTAATACTTTCAGATACGTATTCTGTTTCTTCCTCAAAATCTGCCCACAGGTTCTTTTCTTCTGTATACGATTCATTAGAAAGATCATTCATATCAGCAAAATCATCTTCATTGAATTCTTTGTTATCTGTACTTGAAGTGTAGATGTCTTCACGATTGAGATCAGCAAATCCTTCTGAAGTCACTTGTGTGCCTTCTTGTTTCTTTAATATACTAAAAAGACCTTTTTTACTTCCCTTGGCTGTACGACTCTTTTCTTTACCAGCATTTTCTCTTTCAGCTATCCGCTCTATATGATATTGTTTTTCTAAGTCGCTAATTAATTTTTGTGCATCTTCATGACCAGAAGCAATGATATCATCCTTTAAAATTTCCATTAAGTTTGCCTCTTTTCCAGTCGGAGTAATCGCTTTTTGTTCAAAGGTATATTCTATTTCATTATCAAGGTCATGAACGACAATAGTAATCTTCATCTCTTTATGAATCACTTTTTGCATTTCTTTTAATAATCTATCCGCTTCAGGAAGAGAATACCCATTCTTACTTTTAAGAGCTTTAATCGAGCGAGTAATTTTTTTATCCAATAATCTAAATGTTATTTTATACATTATATAAGCTCCTTTCGCCTACAAATTAAAAAGGGAGATTTTGAATCATCTCCCTACAAACCAACTATTATTAAAAACCTGCTGTATCTTTTATTGTGCTCCCTAATGTAGCTGCTCCAAAGAGTAAAAATGCTCCTGCAATTACATAAAACAACCATTTTTTTGCAGTTCGACTTGGTCCTTCACCAAACATAAACATAAAACCTATAATAGCTAGACAAGTAACAATCGTGACAAGGCCTATACCTTGCAGCTTACCAGTGAAATTTTCTAATGACCCTGATACACTATCAAAAATATCGTTATAAGCTAGGTTTTGAGCAGTTTCTTTTAATTTCATGTTAAAGCCTTCTTTCATTTTCTTAGATTTTTTGCAAAGCATATATTAATAGGGAAAATTATTTCCCTATCTATAAGATTCTTCTTCTAACGTTTCTTGAATAATGAGCTGCAATGCAGCTTCTTGGATAGTTCGTTCTGTCCACTCTTTATCTTCATCTGACATTACAGCGATTTTCTTTTTAGTAATAATATCTTTCTTCCATTCATTGAAATCGATATTCCTATTTCTTAAGATCTTTTCAGCAGCTTTCTCTACTGGATTCTCTTTTTTTCTTCCTGCCATGATTCATACCTCATTATTAAAATTTTTTTAGTCTATAAGAAGAAAACTGATTCATTATCTCCTTATATTCTCCGTAATGTTGGTTTAAATAATAAAAAGTACCGCCTAAAGCCAAGATGCCAACAATGAACATCATTATGCGAAACATATTATTTTCTAACATATTTCTTCACCTATTCCTTTAACGAACCTGGGAAACACCCGTTCCTTTAACACTTAAATGTACATCTGGTATGATAGGGAAAATTTTGATATCAAAAGTGCCCTTTACGTTGTAATCTACCGTATCGCCAAATGAAACCTTTTCATTTAATTGACCACTTTCAATAATAAAGTCACCTTGATAATATGATTGGGAGTATTCATTAAGATTAGCTACTGCTGTTTCTGTGAGACCGCCATATCTTTCTATTTGATAATTAACTTGTTGTTTGAAAGAGTTAATGTTTCCAAGATCAATACATAACATTGCGAAAGAAACGAAAGTCATCAGTAATACAATGGTTAGCATCCATTTCCAAAATTCCATTACTGCCCCCTCTAACATGTAACTTCCTCCTTTATAAATTGATAGTTGAAAGGTTAGCAATTAGCATAGCTATTGCGAAACCAAGAACAATAACGAATGATGACATGACAATTTTAGTTGGAAAGAAGATAAATCGTTTCAATTTAAATGTAATGATCTCATCAATTCCACTAATGAGTTCTTCACTAGATATTCTTCCTAATTCATCAATTACGGAAGTATCAAAAGTACTCTGTTGAAAGTCAAAGATCGTACTCATAAAAAGGACTGACATATCTGTTCCACTGGATCTATTGGCATAATCGATAAACGGTTGTATATCGTTAGGTCTACTACTCATTTCACTCATTAACCTATAAAGAGAACTTCTATCCTGCTCATCATCTAAACGCTGCATTAACTTACTGAAAATCGAATACAAGGAAACTTGTCCTTTACTTTGTTTTAAATAAGGTATTAGTAGCCTGGTAAATTGGGAGAACTGCAAATGTCTTTGGAATCTCCATGTTGTATATTTGGAACGAATATTTTTGTACTGTATTTTATAAAATAAAAAAGCCCCTACAATCATTACAAGGTAAAACCATTGAGTAAGTAGGGTGCTAAAAAAGAGGAATATAGCCATTAAAAATAATGACTGTAGTAGTCTTTTCTTTTGAAATGCATCAATATTCCTTTTGCTATTCCCCATCTCTAATAGCATGGGATATAGATCCTTTTCAGCCAATGCTCTATAAAACTTCTTCCTTTTAGTTGTTTGTTTTATTATTCTCATAGAGATACCTCCAAAACAGAGTCATCAAAAAGGAAGAAAGAAAACTTACGAAAGAACTGTCCCATTAAAAGCATATATACTCCACAAGTGACCCAACCTATTGGTTGTCGTGCGAAGTCATTAATATACGTACTAATCCCAAAAGAAAAAGAAACAGCTAAAAGGAATATGACAACAACAACTCCCAGCATCTTCACATCTGTTAGATGCCCGTTTTTCTTGTTTTGATATTCACTCTGTTTCTTTTTCATATCGTTATGGTATGTTTTGATATCTTTTAACGTATCTATATTTGTTCGTCCTTCTAGCATCGCTGTTTCTAATTGCTCTAAAAATTGAGCAAAGATAACATCATCTTGATATTTATTTTCCATTGACGTAAAAGCCTTATTAATCATGGTATTATCTGCACCAATTAACCTAGCTTGAAGTTCATTAATATCCTTTTGAAATTCCCCTTCTGCTCTGGTATTAGCTATTTCCAAAGCCATCGTCACTGTTTTACCATCATCCGTTAATATCTGCGTTATGTTGTTAATAAATTTATTTCTCTGAGCGAAGGATTGATACTGATAAACCTTTTCCACACTTTTAGGTAAAAGTACTTTCATTCCATATAAGGCACCTGTAATAGCCATAAAGATAGAAAGCCACCAATAATAAAGTAACAAGAATGTAAAACCAGCAAATAGTAAAGCTGGCATTCCAACATAGGAAACAAAATCTTTTGTTTTTAAGGGCTTTCCGTATGCCACTTTATAAGCATTTAATTCATTAACATTTAAAACACGTTTTTTTCGAGTATTTAACTTTCTCACATTTTTATTAACTTTCACTAATAAACACCTGCTTTTTTCCTCCCAGAAACTAAGAGTTGGAGAGTAAGAATACTATAATTAACTTATAATAGCTGAAAAAAATTCCCAATAATTAATGGTCTATATTTTTTGTTTGTTTTAGAAAACTAACAGGACGGGTAAATGTTTGATTTTCAGGAAATTCAATCTTTATTCCTTTTTCAGATAATAGATCTTTTAGTTCGTTAGAAATGCTACCTGTTTTACAGGTGAAGTAACCATCTTTAAATTGTTGTTGAAATATTGTTTGGTCTTTATCTTCACTAAACTCTACCACTTCATCCAAATATCGTATAATCTGATTCTGATACTCTACTCGTTTAATATGGACTCCAAAATCAAAGTATCTTCTGATGTCTCCTTCTAATGCTTCCTCTGATACGGTATATCCCATTTTAGCCATGTTTATTAGTCTTTTAGGAATAGCTCTAGCGTTGATAGCATGTAAGGAAGTAACAATATGGTGGCCAGACAAAACGGCTTGTATCATTTCGTATGCTTCTTGACCCCGGGTTTCCGAAACTAATATCCATCTAGGATTATTACGTAATGCCGCTTTAACTAAATCCGTAATCGTTATATCTGCACTAGTCAACCAGGATAGAATATCTTTATCTGGGAACATTTCTTTTAAAAATGTTTCCGGTGTATCTTCAATTAGTACAATTTTGTGTTTAAAATCTATAAATGAAGCTAATAGTTTTTGGAACTCTGTTTTCCCTGTACCAGTTTCCCCACTAATAACAATATTTGTCCTCAGTTTTATAACACTTTCAAAGACCGCGTACATAAATTCTGGAGCAAAATCAACAAAGTTATCTTCCCTTAAAGCTAGTTGGGGACGAACTACTCTAAGGCTCATTGTAGTTCCTGCTGTACTAATTTGGCCATGTACCGCATTAATACGTATATTGCCGAATTTACCATCTAAAATTGGATTCTTAGGGGTGAAGTCTTTCCCATTTGCATTTGCGAATTTTTGTATAATCCTAATGATATACTCTTCTGTTATCTCCCGGTTCCCTGTATACTTCATTTTTTTATCATTCGTTTCAATAATTAAATCTGTACCATTATAGCCAATATCCGTAACAGTCTCGTCTCTTATAATTTCTTCAATAATTCCTGTACCGACCGTTTCTTGGACGATATATTCTACAATATCTTCATTTCCTCTTACCTCATATGGATGTTCCTTCATAACAACTTGTTTTAATTCATCCCTTGCAGCAGGATCTAAGAGTCCTCTTACAATTAGTTCTGCATGGGATTGAATTAATGATTCTTGTATATTTTTTAGAATTTCTGGCTTTATCCACGGGGTTTTTACTTTTAGCCTATTCTCTATCAACCTATCGCCTCCTATTATGATTCTGAAATAGTTACTTTAGCAGTTGCTTGATATTTCATCGTACCATCTATAATAAGTACCTTAATAGCTTTTATGGCACCATTTCCATTTTTTAAATACTTAAATTTATAGGTTGCCGCATCACTAATTTTCACATTATTATTTACAGACATTCTCTCTTCAAAGTCCTTTTCGAATTCCTGGATAGAAATATAAAGTTCTCCAGGCTTAATTCGCGAACTATTATCTGCATTATGGATAGCAGTTGTTCTGATCGTTTCCGTTAGACTCAGCACAATTGAGTCTTGCTTAAAGTTAGTTTGGTAATAAATGCCTGTTACAATTATTATTAATATCCCCATAAGCATTAACCACAGAGTAAAAGGAAGATCTCTTAGCATTTATTTGTAATCCTTTCTAATTAAGAAGAAGTCCAGCTATTCTGTTGTATACTCCTTATACTTTAACTGAATAAATTTAATAAACCTGAAGCAACCCCTGCAATATTAGGGAAAGAGCCAAGTAAATATTCAATACCTTTATCAAGTAACTCTGGGTATTTCAATTTAAGTACGGCAAAAACTGCTCCTCCAACAGAGAGTGCACCAATCATCCACCAAAAGCGATCTGTATTCGTTTCTAACATAATATTTTCCTACCTTCATCTATATTTTGTTGAATTAAAAAAGGAATGTATTTTCATACATTACTAGGGTGAAACTTATGAACACTTTTTATAGATTCAAACTAAACGAGTTACATCTATTTATACGTTTCTTTTACTACATTTTAATCTAACGTCACTTTGTCAAGGAGCTAAATTATTTAACTATACCTAGTGTCTATATTGCAAAATTCGTATCAAGCATTTTCATTTCATTAAAGATAATTATTCAATGAACCAGGATAGATCATCTTCTGTCCAACCTTTTGGCAGTCCATCTGGATAAGGATTTTCTGGATCTACTGGCTCAATAAGTATTTCATCCTTGTTAATCGTATCCGAACCAATAGTTCCATACATATAGGCATTAACAGTAATAGAATCCTGTATATGAAAAGATACTTGGTTAACTCCTATTTGTTCCAAACTGCTAAATTGAATGTCATACTCCCCTAATTTGTCTAGCCAAATTGGCACATAAAGTTTATTGCCACCGTTTTTAAGTTTATATTGAATACGAGCATCACTAGCTAGTTTCTGTCCTTCAGAGAAAACAGCACCTGTTTTTTCTTCAATGTATACTTTCGGAAGAGTTACTACCTGTTGCAGAGTATCATCATTACTTTTTATAGACTGTGTTACAGCATTTATATTGGCTTTATTATCTTTTTGTGGGTAATCTACATAAGAATCAATTAACCGATTATCAACGATATATTGGGATTTAATTAGATTTAGCAACATCTTCAAATCATTCTTATATGTGATCTGTTTGGTCAGATCTATTCCATAACCACTTTTAACTGGATCATGCTTTAAAGTAGGTAACGTTAAGGTTTCATAGTATTTTTTTATTTCTTCTCCAATTTCCCTTTCTGTCATAATTACCCCTCTATAAATAGTCGTTTCCACATCGGCAGCTTTCATATTCAATTGCTCTTCTGAAGAAGTATATCCAATTGTGCTAATTTTTTCTTTCTCTTCCTGGATAAATACATTACCCTTATCTTTTGGAAGAATTTGAGCCTCATAATTAGCTTTCTCATCCACTTTTAAAGTACTGGTAGGTATTTTAAGTTCCACTGTATTCTTTAGTTCATTAACGGTAAAAGTTTCATTTACCACCTGTTTATTTGTATCCTTATTATTAATTATGATGTCTACTTTTTTAGTGTCCCACCCTTCGGAATTACCTAATAAACCAACAGCATACTGAAGCTTTACAGGTAATCCTTTATCGGATTTATCTGTATATATCTGAATCTTCTTAAATCCTAAATTAATAATTGGATGGGTGTACTCAAAATTAACCGTAATATCTTTTCCTTTTATCGTACCTTCCTGTTTATCCGTACTTTCTGGAGAGTAAGGGTAAGCAGTATTGTTCCATTTATAAGTCAAATCCATTTTAGGAATATAAGAATAAGATTCACCATCAAACATTTTATTACTGTTGGTTACAATGGTTTTACCTTCTGTTTTGTCCATATGATTTTCGGTAACATTTCTTCGATACAGTTTAGTTGTAGTGGTATTAGAATTCCTTGTTACACCATTAATCTTATTGCTTGCGGTGTTTTTCCACTCAATCACATCGTTTTCTGCCAATTTATTTAATTCATTTAAACTTACTGGAACTACTTTGATTTCTACTCTATAGGTGTTTCCATAAAAAGAGCTCTTTTCTAAAGAAGTTGATTTTGCTTGTAATAATACTGTATTACCACTATTTTTAGCATCAAATAAACTACTTACATCCTTTTGGTCCTTGTCATAAATATTAATGGACTCAATCTTTAATCCTTTAGGAACCACATCTTTTATTTGATAGTTGCTAAAGTAGAATTCTGGGTATTCATCATGTACCTGATTTATTAATTCATAGGAAAAATTCTGTTTATAGGAAGTTAAAACATTCTCTTGTTCCAATTTCATCTCACTAGTACTTGTTGTATTAATATACTTTTCTAGTGCCATAGCTTCTGTTCTCGCTAATTTTGTTCCAGTAATGGAAAAATACTGACCAGGTGAAATAAATTCTGTTTCATAAGAAGGAGTAGGCCTTGTCTTAGAAGGACTATAGTCGTACATTTTCTTCCATTCAAAAGTTAACTCGGATTGATTCGAGAAAGTAATAGTAAAACTGGCAAACTTATCATAATTAGTAGCTCCACCATTTACACTTTCAAAAATAGTATATTGTCCATTACTATGTTCGTATTTCAACCAATCATCATTTGTAACATACAAGTTATCAAATTTGTTTATTTGAGTATCAGTGAACGATACACCTTGTACAGCATCAATATCGTTAACAGTTAAATAACCATGTACCTTAATTGCTGTTCCATTTTCATGATCAATAAATTCCCATTTTTGTTTAACCGATCTGTATCCTTGCGTAATATGTCCAATATTATTCATTCGATAACCTATATTAGCAGGAGATTCTTTTAAACTATCCCAATCCAACACGGTTATCTTTAAATCCATTACTTTTCCTTCAAATAAACCCACGTTTTTATAAATAATTCCTTGCTTCCCTTTTTGTGAATCACTTTTCGGAACAAATGCCAAATAAGCTGCTGATTCATCAGCTGCATCATTGGAGAATTTCTTAGACCACCCAGATCCGAATGTTTCTACAGTAGTCTCAATAGTAAATTCCGGATAGAATCTATATTTACTGCTAATTTCCGTATTTTGATTTACGACTGTTGCTATAGTAGAATCTTTTAAATTTTGAAGGGTTGCTGCAGAAACTTCCTTCTCTTTCATTAGTCCAGCTGCAGCGATAAGGACTATAAAAAGGGAAAGCATAAATATAAAGCTAAATTTCATCACCATTTTATCTTCCTTTTCCTTAATATTCTTTCTCGATAAAATATAGTACTGTAAGCCTCCCCTCCTTAAAAAAATAAAAAAGAGCTATACATGAAATGATAGCTCTTTTGATAATAGTAGTTGACTGATTAAATTATATTAAAGTGGATATATCCATCATTTTTTTCGGTTTCGTGATCGTTTCAATATTGTTAATATTGATTAATGTTTCTGTAAGACCCGTATCTAAAAAGATACTAACGAAGTCTCCTTTTTGAGTAGATAAAAGTATGTTGTAAAACTGAATAGCTTTTTCTTCATCAGCAAATTCCAAAATTTCTTTGTTACCAGAGATAAATCTTATTTCACTAGTCCAAAGACTCTTTTTCATTCAGTTCACCTTTTTTCTGTAGCTTTGCCCATTAAGTGTGTATCTTTTTTTAGTATACAAATTATGTCTTTGTTTAATGCAACGATTAAGGCCTTGAGTTGCCACCTTATTAAGTAAATTGCTCCCCTTATAAATAAGGATCTTGGCAAATACACTTTGCTTCAATTATCAAACAGTGGTTTGCTGTTCTATGGTCATCGCAAAGTACTTAATTGATTCTGATTTCGGATAATCAGAAACCTTTAACATTATTTAAACTATGTTAAAAATAAAGACACCTTCTTACGTCTTATAACCTTATACCCCTGGCAACCAACCAGGTGACACTTGCAAAGGGACAAGTGCAGTACGTCAACTATATAAAGTTTTCAAGGAACAATGCAAAATAAAATCAGTTTCTTAAAACCATTATTTGCATATTAAAAATATATACATGTTTTTAAAGGCATATTATCCAATTCTTGCTTTTTTTCTATGTTTCATTGGTAATAAGGGTGTTCCATAACGTTTCCTTTTTGCTATAATCATTCCTTCTGAATCAGTACAATTCCTAATCTGATCATAGATTTTATAAAGTGGTACCATTCTTTTAGTCGCTGTATTAATAAAATTACCTTTAAAATCTACCTTAACATAGGTTGAACCGTCTGTTGTTAGTAACTGCCATGTTTTTTCTTTCACATCATATTCAGTCCACCCGACATATAACTTTTCTACCATAATAGTTTCCTCCTTTCTTTTAATTAAATTTTATATAGATAAAAAAGAAGGCAGTAGCCCACCTGGACTACTGCCTTCTCCAAAACAAACACCTTAATTAAGAAAATCATTTTACGAAACTTTATTTCTAAAAAAGTATAATTATAATATTTTAAAGAAATTTGTAACACTTAATAATAATTCCAATTAATTCATGTGGCGATTGCTATTCTATAATAGAGAGGTTAACAGTAGCATCAGGTAACTAATAATTACTACAAATTGTATAAAATGTATTTATTTTACACGACATCTTCTTTCGACCTAAATATTACACGGATATTATAGAGCGGTCAATACTATTTACCTATAATAATTATGGGTATTTTTTACCATAAAAGTTTTTAGATCTCCTAAGTTTAAAGTTTGTAGGTGCCAAACGCTATGTTTTCTTCAAAAGAAGTGAACATTTTTCTATTATTATAAATCATTCCCTGAGCACTTTTTATACTCCAAACTATTTAGTGAAATTCTGTATTCTTCACCTACTCTTTGCTTAACATTTATGTACCAAACACTTTTCTTCTGTATTTATTTCGTCTAGAATTACAGTAAATTTATCGATATTAAATAAACATTTATATTCCAAATACTGTGAATTATTATAGGGATCTTTAAATCGTTTGTTTTTGCATATGCCCATGAGTAAATTAAACCATTCATAAAGTAGGAAAGAAAAAACCAGTCAAAATGAAGAAATGAAAAAAGCAAATTGGAGAATATTATTATTTTCTTTCTTCCCACTATATCTTGAAAAATTTCTGGAATAAATTTTCTGAATATCCATTCTTCTACAATAGGTATTATTAGAAAAGTATTTAATATCTTTAAGTAGTTACTACCTAGCTCTTTATTTATATGGGAAATATTTGATGTAGGTTCAATGGGTATAAAACCTTTAATTATAGCTAATAAACTCCCAAGAAGAAGAAGAACTGCTAATCCTTTAAAAGTTGTTAAAGCCGATGTTAAAATCCTCAATATAGCCGGAATAAAATTCCCCATCTAAAATAGAACCATAGTTTGTTGAGAGGAGCTATGGTTCGTGAAGACAAGAGGGGAATTTTTTATGATTAAAGAA
>NZ_JAMAUK010000058.1:0-11692 GCF_023714395.1 Niallia sp. MER 6
ATAAAGAGTAAGATTAGCTCATTTGCTAAACTCTAGCTTTTTGTTACTTTGTTTTCATTTTTATAACGCAAGTTATAAAAACGATTATTGTTGACGTTTTGTTTGTTCAGTTTTCAAAGAGCAATTTCATGCCGCTCTCTCAAGCGACTTTATCAATTTAACATAACCAAAACTCATTGTCAAATATTTTTTAACTTTTTTATTTTGGTGTTTTTTGTCGAAGTGACGTTTATTAATATAGCAAGTTATCTAAACTTCGTCAACAACTATTTAGAAGTTTTTTATATTTTTTCATCCAGGTACTTATTATCCTTAATGATATAATTCATACACTCTTTTGGAGAAGCAACTCTTTTGAACAATGAAAAAAGGTCTTTATACCTTTCTACCATTGATTTCTTGACAATAATATCAATTCTTTCATCACCTAGATCCAACAATATTTCGTCTAATTCCCGTTTAATCAAATACTCTATTTCCTTCACTTCTCTTTGCGTTAATAGTAGTCCTACCATATGGCTCCTCCTTGATGTACTTGTGTGAAATTTTATTATTCCTATATACAGCCACTGCAATCTAGGAGAGATGATATCCATCATCAACAAATATAATGGCACTTTGTCTCAGTATTATTGCCATCTTATATTTTTTTATGAATAAACTTTTTTTGTTATTTTCATTTCTTTCTCTGCATAGGATGAACCAAGCAGTAAATTGGACGAGGTGAGCTTAGTATGAATAACTTTTATGTACTTAATGGCAAAAGGTTGAAGCAGTTAACATTAATCGTTGTCGTATCTTTCTTTACCGCTTGGTTCTTGTATATGGAAAACATTGTACAAGTCCCTGTCTTTTCATCAAAGGATGGACCTAAAGCAGTTTATAAAGGAGAAAAGGGTATTGCATTGACATTCAACATCGGATGGGGCGATGAAAAAGCTGAGCCGATATTGGATATATTAAAAAAAGAGAAAGTGACCGCTACCTTTTTTCTCGCTGGTTCTTGGGCTGAAAGACATCCTGACCTCATCGCAAGAATCGTTAAGGAAGGCCATGAAATTGGTATCCTCGGCTATGACTATGTTGATTATTCCGATGTAAAAGAAGAAAAGATTAATCAAGATGTTTCAAAAGCAAAAACAGCATTTGAAAAACTGAAAGTGGAGAATATCTCCTTATTCAGAGCACCAACAGGGCATTTTGACCAAAAGGCTTTAACCATCACAAACAGGTACAACTACACACTTGTTCATTGGAGTGTTGATTCTAAAGATTGGACAAATCCAGGAACCGAACAAATTGTTAAAAACGTTGCTCCGGCAAAAAAAGGAGATATTGTATTGCTTCATGCATCAGATTCAGCTAAGCAGACAGCTAACGCACTGCCAGCGATAATCGACAATCTCAAAGACAAAAACTTGAAGTTCGTTTCTGTAACAGAAATGCTTTCAAACGCTGACTCAAGTTCAAAAGAAGTGAATTAATTCCCATAACATAAAGGTCCTTGATGATTTATTTCATTAAGGGCCTTTATCATTATCCCCTATTCCCGGCAAAACATATCCTGCAAACTTGAAATCGAAAGGAATAATAAATAAAAAACAAAGCATCCTAATGAACAGGGATATTTCCTTTTGAAAGGAGCAGCTGCAATGTTCAAAAAATACAGCATCGTCCTGCTTTTATCTCTTTCCATTTTAAGCGGATGTTCAGCCGGCGAGTCTGCGCAACAGATGGACTATGACCAAACCAAAAAAATGGTAGTAGATATACTAAAAACCGATGACGGAAAAAAAGCAATACGTGATGTTATTGGGGATGAAGAAATTAAGGAAAATCTCGTAATGAATGAAGAGGCTGTAACAAAGACCATTGAATCTACTTTAGTTTCTGATAAAGCAGCTAAGTTTTGGACAGAGAAATTTAAAGATCCGGAATTTGCAGAAACAATGGCAAAAAGCCTGAAAACAGAGAATGAGAAATTACTCAAAGACTTGATGAAGGATCCAGATTATCGAAAGATGATGGTCGAACTACTGCAAGACCCGGCAATTGAATCAGACTTGAAAAATGTGTTAAAAAGCACAGAATATCGAGAACATCTAATGCAGGTTATGCAGGAATCAATGGATACACCTGAATTCAAGAAAAAGTTTCAGGAAATGCTCGACAAAGCAGCTAAAGAGGCAGCCTCTAACTTTAATACTAAGTCCTTTAAAATCTAGTCAAAATAAGAAAGCAGGGAATCCCCTGCTTTCTTTTATTTAGGCTTCTTATTTTCCTACCTTTTGAATGACCTTCTCTGCAATCTTTATATAGATATCGCCTATTACATGTTCCTGCCCATAAACAGAAGGGGCAAAATCATTTTTATCCCAATCAGGCTGACCTAACGGAAGCTGTCCCAACATGGAGGTTTGCAAATCCTCTGCCAACTTCTTGCCCCCGCCTTGTCCAAACACATATTCCTTTTCTCCTGTTAATTTACTCTCAAAGTAGGACATATTTTCAATAACACCTAATATCTCATGTTCCGTTTTTATTGCCATTGCTCCCGCTCTAGCTGCTACAAATGCTGCAGTAGGATGTGGAGTTGTTACAATTATTTCTTTGCTAGAAGGTAGCATCGTATGTACATCTAAAGCTATATCACCTGTTCCAGGTGGCAAGTCTAGAATGAGATAATCTAAATCTCCCCACTCCACTTCTTGCAAAAAGCTTGTCAGCATTTTCCCGAGCATAGGACCTCTCCAAATGATTGGGGCATTATCCTCAACAAAGAAACCCATAGAAATGACCTGTACTCCTAAACGCTCTACAGGTATAATTCGATCATTTACCACTTCCGGTCTCTTCGTTATTCCCATCATATCAGGAACACTAAATCCATATATATCTGCATCTAGAAGCCCAACCTTTTTTCCAAGCCTTGCCATAGAAACAGCCAAGTTGACAGAAACAGTTGATTTACCAACCCCTCCCTTTCCGCTGGCCACAGCAATATATGTAGGGGAATTCTTATTTTCCATCTCAGCATGTTCTGCTTGTATCTCCCGGACTAGGGTACTTGAAAGTTCAGTGAATCGCATACCAACAGTCTGCACCCCATTTTGTTTAAGTATGCTGACAACTTCCTGCTGCAATTCCATTTGTGCAGGAGATCCCATTTCCGCAACTGCTAACTTAATGCTGACATGTGACTTTTCTGCATCCCATTTTAAATCCTTTATGGAATTCAATTCTAACAATGTCTTATGTAAAAAAGGATCTGTTATCTGTTCTATCATGCGTTCAATCGCTTCTGCGTTTAAAATGACAATCCCCTCCTCTTTTTAGTAAGTATAACATAGAAAATGATAACCTTTACATATTTCAGATTCTCCCTTTATATTTCCCAGGAATTACGGGAGAAAAGAATAAGGAGAATCAGCCTATAGCTATTCCCCTTTAATTGCATCCTCGTTAGAAAAATATCGATTAACACCTTTATAGATGGATGCAGCTATTTTATTTTGGTACTCCTTATCCATTAAGTTCTTTTTCTCTGCAGGATTGGATAGAAAACCAATTTCCACTAAAGCACCTGGCTTTTTGGCATACTTTAAAATATAAACACTGTTTAGTGGCTTTGCTTTTCTTGTTGTGTTTTCCAGGTTATCAATCAGCTCATCTTGAATAAACTTTGCGGCAATCTCATTATCCTCCAGCTGTGGGGAAAAGAAGGTTTGTGCTCCGCTCCATTTAGAGGACGGAATGGCATTCAGATGTATACTTAAAAACAAATCAGCATCTGAGGAATTAATCATATTGAGCCTTTCCTTCAGGTCTGCTACCTTCCGATTGCGATATCCCTTTACATCATCCCCTGCTAAATCCTTATCTTCCTCTCTAGTCATTATAACTAGCGCGCCTTGTTCTTGAAGATAATCGCGGATTTTTAAGGATACATCCAAAGCAACATCTTTCTCTAACACTTCCTCATCACCCGCTCCACCATCTGGGCCACCATGACCAGGATCAATGACAATAATTTTCCCGGTTAAAGGCAAATTCCAAGCGTCCCATGAATCATCATCAGAAAAGTCAAATTGCAAGATGAAAAAAAGAAGGATGAGTCCCACTGCAAATATACTGATTTTAAGTTTTTTATTCACTGTCCTAGTCAATCCCTCCTGCTGCTCGTCCTTATTCTAAATATATGGGACAAGGAGGCAATTTAGAACAAACCAGAAAAAAATCAAGCGGTGTGCGCACCGCCTGATTTTAATGAAGTCTAAGTTTTTTTCTTTTAATTGCTTTATTAAAACCCTCTAACCACCATGCATTTACGAATTGTTCACAAAGATAGTATAGCGATTCATTTTTACTGCTTTCTTCACTTCCCCAGTAGAGGAGAAAATGAAATAATGTATCCTTTAAATGTTTATCTTCTTCTAAGCATCTATTTTTAATAGTGGGGATATCTTCACCCCATGCGCTGAACTTGCTAAAGTTTGCCCCTAACAAAAATGCTTCAATAGCTACATCATAACAAGCCTCTTCCATACCTTCGTTCATAATAACGCTTGATGTCAATTGAGATGAGCCAAAATAACGAGCAACCTTTTCTTTTAAATCCTTTACAGAAAGCTCTTTAAGAACAGATCTTTCATATTTTATTTGTTTTTCTCTTTTTTTTAAATCGAAGTTCATAATAACTGTCACTGATTTCACCTCTTGAAAATAGTTTTTAACTAATCGAGAGGAGCAATTCAAGGATAAGGCTAATTTCCATATCCAAATAATATGGATGTTTCTATATATGGAAAAATGTAAGACGGATAATAAAAATCAAGAGAATAACCCATAATAATATAGAAAAAATGATAAGTATGAGGTGCTTAAATGAATCAGTCATTAGCCTATGTAAGAGAAGTTTTATCTCTGTATACAGACTGTTCAGATACTGGAAAAAGCATTTACAGCAAAATGATGAAGGGTCATTATAAATCAGAAGAAGCATTTGTCCGCGAATTATCCGAAGAAGAAAGTAGCTTCTTAAATCAAGTATTAGAAGAGGAAATACAGCATGCTAAAAACGAGCAAGACTCCAAAAGGGCTCACCACCTAAACGACATATATGAACTGTTGTTTTAAACAAAAAGGTCAGGCTGCGCACTAGATATAAATCTAGATGTGTGCCTGACCTTTCTTATTAGCGTTCTCTGCCATCCTCATCTTCAACATAAGGATCATGCTCATATGCAGGCAAATCTCCGAAGCTCGTCATGATTCCTTCTTCATCTAAGCTCTGCTCATATCTTTTATGCTGCTGATTAGGATATACCGTGATATTTTTTCCCTCTATATCAACACCTACAAAATTTTCATACTCCTCTACGTACCCAACATTTTCATAAGAATCAATGGAGAGATCATTATAATGATCAAATACAGGATGAACAAAGTCAGATGGAGTCTCTGACGTACCGAAGCTCTCAACATCCTGCCAGGAATCCTCCGCATCATATGCAACTGTTTCATCCTGTTCATCCATGTCAAACTTTCCAAATGGAGGCATAAGCACACCTTCCTCTACCGGCCGCTCGTGTGAAACAACTTGGTCCGGGGTATGCTCAATGCAATATCTTGCTGTTGGAAGAGCTTCAAGTCTTTCAAGAGGAATTTCCTTTCCACATTCTTCACATTTTCCATATGTTCCATTTTCAATTGCCTTTAACGCATTTACAACACCAGCATATTCAAATCTATAATGCTCATTTAAGGCAATATCCTTTTCTCTTTCATATAACTCGGTGCCCTCATCTCCTGGGTGATTATCATAACTCGATAATTCCCCAACCGAATCATGTGCATGACTGCGGATTAAACCTAAGTGATCATTTATATCATATCTTTCTTCTATGTCTTGTTTTTCATTTTCTAACAGTGATTGGAATTCATTAAGTTGTTGTTTAGTCAGCATGAGATTTTTCCTTTCATTAAATCTTTTGCCTTATTAGTATGAACGAAAAAAACAAGAACATTGAAGGAAATATGTACTTGTATACACTTCATTGATTGGGGAACGATAGGAAAAGATGTCACTACTGCTTATCAATGCGAATTTCCTTTGTCCGCATCCTATACCAATAATAAAAGCCAGCAGCTGCTTCATACGGAATATCCGATATTTCAGTATGTACAATTGGCTTTGAACGGTTGACAATATCAATTGTCGCTAAACCAAATCGCTTTTGCCAACGGGACTGTCCTACTTCAATCTCGATTACTTTATTTCTTTTTGTGAGAAATAAGGACGTTTGGAAGCTGCCTGTTTTCATCTGGATATATTCATCCTTTACTATATAGCGGCTGTTCACGAAGTCCAGAGTTCGTAATAGATAAACAAACAGCAATACGGCAAACGATGCATACCATAAACCTGGTTTAAAAATACATAGAGCAATTAATGATATAATCCATAAATAGCTCGGTCTTAACAACCTTGCTGCTAGCGCGTTCTTCGGCAGGCTCGTCATTTTTGAATGAATTTTGTACTCAGGCAATAATTCATGAACAATTTCATATGCTTTCTCTATCGGCAAAAACGGATAAAGAGAGTTTGTCTTTAAATCTTCTTCCCCTGTCTCCCCTGCACTGACTAACTTGACCTCTGCAAGTTTCAGGATTCTTTTCAAAGGCGATTGGATCACTTCAATTGCTTGCACCTTCTCTTTTAAGATAGAAAATGCAACCTCATCCACAAGTCCTTTTCTAATATAAATTCTATTGCTGTCAGATAATATTTGGTATTTTCCATATCTCCAGTACGTGGAGATTACACCATAAGCAACTGCAGCTATTGTAAAAAGAAACAGCAGTATAGCGATCATCCACCAGTATCTCATAATGCTGCTAAACCAATCCCCCATTTTATTTGTAACAGGGAAAACATCTTCTACATTGGAATAGATAGAAAAAACAACAGGAATTAGTGCAAAAAAACTAAATGATGTAAAGGATGCCTTTAAGACATCTTTTTTTGACGCTATAAAGTGAATCTGTCTGTCATTTGTTTTCTCCACCGTATATTCTATGTTATCCTCAGCCGCTTCATCAGGTACATCCATATACTCAGTTGAAGCTATAGTCTCCAGCCAATCTGCTTCCTTTCGAGAGACAGCAGGCAGTGCAATCGAACCATTATCCCCTGACTCACCAGTTTCCATAGTAATGGAAGAGATATTAAATAACTTATGGATAACAGTAGTGCGTCTTTGAATATTTTGTATCTTATTTAAGTAAATAACCCGCTCTGATTTTTTTATGACACCTGATATAATATGAATAGCTTCATCTTTCACTGTATAACGGTAGAAGCACCAATCAAAGATTATATAAACAATGGCAATAAGTATAAATACTGCAAATAAATACTGTAAAGCTATCCAAACCTTATTGTCTGTGCCAAAATGGATGACATAAAGAAAGAAAATAAATATTATATTGGTTTTAACCAATGTAATGAGGTCCAGCAGCATTTTTACCGGATGCAGCCTTACTGTTCTCCCTTCCATCATTCCACTTCCTTTATTTTTGCATAATGTGCTATCTGGTCCCTTAGTTCTCGTGCTTCTTCTTGCGGTATAGCTGGTATTTTATGACTGCTGCCCATTGTGCCGACAGAGATGGAATACAGCTCGTATTTTCTTAATAATGGCCCTTGAATAAGTTCAACAGATTGTACCTTTGTCATCGGAATGAGTTGATGCTGTTTATTCCAGATACCTGATTTCAATTGAATGAACTCTTCATCCACATCATAACGCCAATATTTTTGCTTTAATGACGGTTCAAGAATAATCCCCCAAATTGCGGATAATACTGTTAGCCCAAGAAGCCCAATTATTATCCAGCCTATCCAGTACTTCCAATCAAAATAAACATCTAAATAATATACTATGCCAAGTACAACTAGAATTCCCCCATTTAGGAGAGCTTCCGATATCCGCCACACTTTCATTGCCTTTTCAGAAATACATCTATTCGGTTCCTCAATTTTTGTATACATTCTTCATTCACCTCCAAGCCTTGTAATTGTTATACGGGTGAAAAGCCAGATTAGTTTCTACTATTTCCAAAAAACGTTATTATTTAAGTATTTTTATTCAAAGAAATTAGTAGTTAAAAATAGGCCAATAGGTTCTGTTTTCCTAATTTTGTTAACGTATGATAGATTATGAAAGCGTTTCAAAAATTAAGAGAAAAGGAGTTGATAAAGCCGATAATCACTTAGTTCACCACAACGGAGCTCCTCCCTCATACATAACATCGCCTCTTAGAATAGAGTTGTCCTTTGGCAAGTAATTTTCCATTTCAAAATGAAGGAGATCTGTCAATGAAAACAAATCATATGCGGGTTTTGCTGTCCGCCATTCTAGCTTTTGTATTGATGATTCCCAGCGCTGCCTTTGCAGAAAAAGATAAACAAAAATCCCCTTCTAGCACAAATCCTAGTTTTCAAAATGTATCTGTTCATGATCCATCTATTATCAAGGATGGTGACACATACTATGTATTTGGTTCTCATATTGAAGCAGCCAAGTCAAACGATTTAATAAATTGGGAGACATTCACAAATGGGTATACAACACCTAATAACAAGCTGTATGGAGATTTATCCAAAAATTTAGCCGGATCATTCAAATGGGCTGGCGAAAATGACTCCGACAGCAAGGGAGGTTTTGCTGTTTGGGCTCCGGATGTTTTCTGGAACGAAAATTATGTTAATAAGGATGGTAGCAAAGGTGCTTACATGATTTACTACAGTGCTTCCTCCACATATATACGCTCAGCGATCGGTTATGCAGTTTCTCAAAATATTGAAGGTCCATTTGAATATGTCGACACCATTGTATATTCAGGTTTCACAAAACAAAGTGCAAAAGATGCTAACAGCAATGTTGATAAAAAATGGGTAAATACAAATATCAGTAACTTAATAAGCTCTAAAGAATTAACAAATGAAAACGACAGCTGGTTTAATGCTGACGGCTCCTATAACAATAATCTTTATCCTAATGCGATTGATGCTAATGTGTTCACAGCTGCTGACGGCAAGTTGTGGATGACATATGGTTCTTGGTCTGGCGGAATTTATCTGCTGGAAATTGATAAGAAAACTGGAAAACCAATTTATCCTGGCAAAGACGGAAAAACAAAGGACGGCAGAATGATTGACCGCTACTTCGGCACAAAAATCGCCGGAGGCTATTACAAATCTGGAGAAGGTCCGTATGTGGTTTATGATAAAAATACGAAATATTATTATCTGTATGTGACATATGGCTGGTTAGGTGCTGATGGAGGTTATAATATGAGGCTGTTCCGTTCCAAATCACCTGATGGTCCTTATGTAGATGCAAGTGGTCAATCTGCAGTGCTACCTGGGAATGTTGACAATTCTCCATACGGAAATAAGGTAATGGGAAATTTCCTGTTTGAACGAAGAATTGGCGATCCAGGAACTGGTATCGGAGTCGGCTATGTATCTCCTGGGCATAACTCAGCTTTCATCGATTCTAAAACTGGGCAGCATTTCTTAGTATTCCATTCCCGCTTCCCTGAAACAGGTGAAATGCATGAAGTACGTGTCCATCAAATGTTCATGAACAGTGAAGGCTGGCCTGTTGCAGCACCATACCGCTACAGCGGGGAAAAGTTAGAAAAAGTGAATAGACAAAATCTTATAGGCCAATATCAGTTCATTAATCATGGAAAAGCTTATTCAGGCGATATTACAGAATCAGTTTATATTGAACTGAATAAAAACGGTAAAATAACAGGAGATGCGACAGGTACTTGGAAAAAAACAAGTCATAACGAAGCAGAAATAAAAATCGATGGCAGTACCTATAACGGTGTGTTTGTCCGCCAATGGGATGAAACGTCCCAAAGCTATGTGATGGCATTTACAGCAATGTCAAACGAAGGAGTTACAATCTGGGGCAGCAAAATGGAAGATAAGTCAGACAAGGAAATAGTCCAGGATGTAAAAACCGACCTAAACCTTGGTGATACAGCTAACGTAGTTTCAAATATATCCTTGCCGACTGAGGGAACCCGTCATACAACAATTACTTGGAAAACCTCTGATTCAAATGTCATATCAGCAACAGGTGCAGTAACACGTCCAGAGGCTGGTGCTGCCAGTAAAGAAGCAACGCTAACCGCAACTATTACAAAAGGCAAGTCCACGACTACTAAAACCTTCGTCATTACTGTTTTGCCATATAAGGAAAATGGCTTGGCAGCCCAATACTCATTCGAAGGTGATTTAAGTGACAGCAATGCACAATTCGGCAGCGGTACAGTGACAGGAAATAGAATTGATAATAATGGTGGAACAATCTCCTATACAGATGGAGTAAACGGAGGAAAAGCAGCAAAATTTGACGGAGCTTCAGGCATCCGCTTGCCAAACGGATTAATATCTAGTGATAGCTATAGTGTTTCTCTCTGGATTAAACCAGAACAGCTGACGCAATACACTACTACTTTCTTCGGTGCAAGAGACAGTAACAACTGGATAAGTCTGCTTCCATATGGCACAGGAAATGGAAGCACAGAAGTATGGTCAGGCAGCTCTAAATGGTATGATGCATCTGTCGGCAGCCAAATAAAAACGGGTGAGTGGACACATCTTGCTTTTACAGTTGATAAGGATGCGATCTCCGTGTACGTAAACGGAAATGAAAAATATAAAGGCACAGGATTCCCAAACATATTCACAACGGCTAGCACAAGCTTTAGTTTAGGCGTGAACTGGTGGGACCCACCATTTAAAGGTAGCATGGATGAATTGAAGATTTATGATGGCTCACTTACAGCTGATGAAATAAGCAACCTTGCTCAAAGGAACGAATAAGTGATGGAAAGGCCCGTAAAAAGAACGGGTCTTTCTTCTCTGTTTATCTTCCCCATCCCCTCTTTTTATACTTCTAGATTCATTCTTTTAGCAATTCACACCATAAATAAAATAAAGTTCCCAAAGGCAAATGTTTAAGAGCAAGAAATCACTTATAAGGACTGAGGTACGTCCCCCACTATAAAAAAGCAAATATCAATTGCACAAGGTATGAAGGTTACGTTTCCTATATTCATTTCTAATTACACCACTCGTGATGACTTATGGAAGTTATGTGGAAATCATAGTAATATTTACTTAGCCATTATTTTAATCTAAAAGGCCAATGAATAGAAAAGCAAGTATAAAACGAACGGAACTTTATGAATTCGGAGAGTCCGTGCATTAGCAAAGGTTTTCCATGAATCTTCTGAAACATTAAAATTAGATGAATTGAAATTAATGCAGAGTGTACATGAAAATACAGATCCTTGGACAGGGGAAGCTCGAAGAAAATTTACTTCAATGCTTGATGAGACAGCTACATTATTTCAAAGACTTTCAGACAATTTATTTCAAATCAGTCGAGAATTAGAAAGCTCTGCAAATAATGTTGAAAGAGTTAGAGAAGAGACTGAAAGACAATGACAGTTAGATCGTCTTGCTTGTATTAACGATTGTTTATTGCAAAATAAAAGTACAGAGGTTTGCGAGGAATTTGTGCAGAATCTAACTGCATAAAAAATAGGCTTGCCAGCCCCTAAAATATCCCCTACTGTATGGATTGAGAGATCACAACAGTGG
>NZ_JAMAUK010000059.1:0-11550 GCF_023714395.1 Niallia sp. MER 6
TAGGGGGTGAACAGTTTAGCTGACGGGATTTATTCCCACGGGGGCGCCGTTCTACCCCGACTACCGTAATCATAAAACTAAAAAAAAAATGGTCAACCAGAAAAATCTGGCTAACCATATATTACGATCGGGGGCAATAGTTAAACAAGAATTATGAAACACAAGGTGTTTTCGTGTTTCTTTTTTTAGTAGTATCAACAGTGAAGTTCTGCGAACCGCGAAAAATTTATAGTAAAATGTAATAAAAGAATCAATGTGCAATGTTATCAATCAACTGCAAAAGCCTTTTAGAACGTTTAATTACTTTTAAGAGGCTTTTTCTTATGGTTTTGAACTTTTATAATTTCACAGCCTAAGTTAAGGCGAACAAGCTTCACAAAAAACAGTAAAACATACAATACCTTTAGAGATTTATTTAAAATAAGGTAGCGATGTTTCAAATGTATCAAAATATAAATGATAATCGACAATTTCTAAACTTTCTATTACCATCATTTCCAGGCCCATCAGGTCCACCTGGTTTCCCAGGACCTGGGTTTGGAGGTCCATCAGGTCTACCACCATTACAACCTTCACAAGCTCCAACAGCTCCTCCTCCACCATTTATTCCTCAACAAGCAGCTGCTTCACCATTTGCTGTGGATCCTGGAGCAATAAGATTTTGCCTGTTTCGTAATACTTTTATTTGGCTAAGTAATGGTACAGGATTTTGGTTTTATCCCGTATTCGTAGGTCCAAGATCTGTTGCTGGTTTCAGATGGAATGGAAGGACTTGGGTGATTTTTGGTATTGACACAAGAAGAATTATTTCATTTACATGTTACTAAATACATTTAGGGTGATGCTTTCATTAGAGCATCGCCCTTTTACTTAGTTAAGAATGAATTGGCATTTAGATTAAAGAATCTGTTTATTGAGGGAGCAACTTAATCAAGGATTTAATATTTACTTAGTCATTTATGCATAAATAGCTTCCTACCAACAAGATTTGATTTCATTTTTTAAGAAGACGGGAAAATAAAAAAGCAGAGAATGGAGGAATAAAAGTGATACAAGTAATGGGTAAATCCTTTGAATTCCAAGGGAATTTGGAATTGGATCAAGTTGAAAAAAATATACTGCAATATATGCAAGAAGATCATATCGTATATTCTTATATTTCTTCGAGAGAATTACTTTTTGAAATTAAATTACGGAAAAATATTATTAAAAGTGCAAAAGAAATGAATGAAACCAAGCCTGAATTTACTATTTTTGAGCAAGCTCGATGTAACCGGAATTACTGGCAATTAACTAAGGCTGGTGGTTTTTTGTTAAGACCGGATGTAAGGCCTTCTGATGCAATTATGGACATTTTTAAGAACAGTTCGCTGTATGCGTTTGAATGTGCAACAGCTTCTGTGATTATCTATTACTATGCTACGTTAAAGACCATTGGACATCATTTATTTAATGCACATTTTCAAGAACTGTATCTATATAGCTGGCATACAGATACAGATCTTGGTCTAGTTACGTTTTATTCAGATGGTTTTTTACCTGGTGACGTTGTTTATTTTGATAATCCTGACTATAATTCACAAACACCATGGTTTAGAGGGGTAAATGCCATACTTTTAGATGATTGGAGATATTTCGGACATGGATTTTCCATTAAGACAGATGAAGAAATTGTTCAGGTTCTAAATAAAAAGAGAATGGAAGGGAGTAAACAGTCCGCAGTCCTGACAAGTTTGTTGACAAGACCTTCTTTTTCCCGTTTATCAGCATTAACAAACAGACAACAGACTAGCAGTGATTTCAAAATGAAACAACATGTCGCGCACCATAACCGGAGTTCCATATCATTACTAAATTATTATAATTATATAATTTCATTGGGATATCAGTTCTTCTAAGATAAAATAAGCATAAGCAAATTATACGATAAATTGCATTTTTAATTACCGGGTAAAAACCCAATTTTCAGTAGACGGGCTCCATTTTCATATTTGAGCGTATCATGTAGTGATAAGCTTACTTAAAAAGAAAGGATGTTTAATTATGTATGCAAACGTGAACGCACCTCCAACTGTCGGAGCAAATGTTCCTCCTCAACCGACTACGGCCCCTACTTTTGTTCAATCATTCCCATCCTATACGGCTCCAGCTTACAGTTATGCCTGTCCAACATATCAAAATAATAACTTTATCTTAATTGTCGTGTTATTTATTTTATTAATCATTGTGGGAGCATGTATCTGTTAAATATTTTTTCTGCTTAGGTAGAAAAAATATAGCTCATTTGGTGGTATTAAAGATACGTTAACAATGAGATTTACAATTACAATGCAAGAGAATATAGAAAGTCCCCCTAGCAATGTCGTGGCAAAGCTGTAATAAAAAACGTAAGAGATAAAGTGGGGGAGTGCATTCCTTTTTTAAAGGGGAGTGCTTTTCTTTGTATGCGAATAGGTAGATTGTTGAAAAGGCAGTTTACATATTCTATTTTTCAAAAAAGCTTACTGATTAAGAAATTCTGGCTGATCTTATAATTCGATAGGGGGCGTTAGTTGAAGAAAACAAATAATATAGAATTTACGCATCCATAGTTATAGTGAATAAAAAATTAAACTATTAAAGAAATTCTATAATCTATATATTTTTAAGAATATATATAAAGTACCGCTTCATGGTTTGCGGTAGGTATTGGTGTAGCCGCTGCCTTAGGTTTGTTCGGAAATAAATAGAAAAAGAAAAAACATTAACAATTGCACTCAGAATAGGAGTGCTTTTTCTATGACATTACAAGATAGTTGTAATGAAACTTCATATTGGTAATAATGGAACAAAAAGGGGATGAGGGGAGGAGAGTAGAAGTGGAAAATACACTTTTATTGGTTACAGGAACATCTTTTACATTAAATTTTTTAATTTATATACAAAATATCTATCTCAATCAAAATCAAACAGATGAAGAAATAAGATTCCCTTATTCATCAACAGAAATAGCCTTTAAAGAGGATTTTCCCAAGCAATATGAACAATTATGGAAGGCTATTGCAGAAAAGGTCAAACTAGATAATAGCTATATATATGAACTATCCAATGAAGATAAAAAATTATTTTACGATAGATTATTGGAGGGTAAGTCAGAGGCCCCCGAATGTTTTAATCAGATTTATAAAAGCTTTCAAGCATGGTGGAACAGCTTGGCAGGATCTTTTTCACTGGAAAGATCCATTGATTCATCAACGATTGGAAAATTATATGAGGATTTATCTAATTTACTGAAAGTAAGGGGAAAAACTCCACAAAACTCATTGTACATTAGCTTAATTTATGACAAATGTTTATTAGCTAATAGTCCGTCCTCTCCTTCTTTTGCAGTTTTAGCTATTGAGGAATTTTTTATTAGATACAGAGAATTAGTTCCCAAATTAGAAAAATCCTTTTAATGCGTTTTTTTCAGTAAATGGATTAAACTACTAGCGGCATTAATCATCAGGTTGATGCCTTTTGGGTTTTCCATTTAGAGAAATGATCGATGGTTTTAAATATTAAATGACATGAACCATAATTTTTGTGATGTACTCTTCTTCTCGATTTTTGACCACATTATCATATATATATTCCTCAAAAACATACTCTCCTAAGGTTAAATTTAAACGATTCATTTCAGCAAAAATACACGTATATGTTTTATCGATGTCTTTTTCTAAACCGATGTGGTAGCCGATTAAATAATAACCCTTTAAAGATGGATGAAATGTGTAGCTGTCTTTTTGTTTCGGTTGCTCCATATATAAATAAGTATAGTTAGTGTACTCTCCTTTTAGTACTTCCTCACGCATAGTCATACCGCCGATTGGATAGCCTGTATCTAGTTCTTTCACATATAGTTCGGTAATAAAATCAGACACAGCCTCCACAAATTCTTCATCAGGTATGTCTTTTATATTCCTGCTTAAATACAGGTTAGCTGCAGAAATTTGTTCTAGTGATATTTGCTCAAAGTTGAGGCTTGAGGCTTGTTCCATTAGCTTAATTTTTGCTTCGATAATCTGCTCGTTTTTCTCTAATTCCTTCCTTTTTTGTATCAATAAATCTTTTTGTTGATACATTAGTGATAAAAATTCTTCTGGTGATTTATTCTGCGTATATTGTTGGATATCGTTTAATGACATACCTAAATCTTTTAATAAATCAATGACAATAAATAACTCTAATTGGCGAATAGAATAGTAACGATAGCCCTTAGAGTCTTTAATAACAGGTGATAAAAGGCCAATTTGATCATAATAAATTACTGTTTGCTTATTAACTTTACATAGTTTGGCAAACTCGCCAGTAGTGAAATATTTTGAATTTTCATGTTCCATATTTTTGAATTTCCTTCTTGACTATATAGTTACTATATACATTAAGATGATTTCAAAATCAATCATTATGTAGTCCACATTTAAGGATGGAGATGTCTATATGAAAACTATTGAGATTAGGCCAGTAACCAAAGCAAATGCTTCAGAAGTTCTAGCCTTAAAAGTAAATGAAAGCCAGAGGCACTATATTGAAACAACCGAACAGTGTTTAGAAGACGCAAAAAATTGCGTTTACTACAAGCCTGTCGGTCTTTATAAGGAAGGTGTTTTAGTTGGTTTTGCTATGTACGGATGGTTTCCTGAATATGATGAAAATCATAAAAAGGGAAAAGTATGGCTAGATCGGTATTTAATTGATGAAAGATTTCAAGGCCAAGGTCTAGGCAGTATATTTTTAAAATCGCTAATCAGCAAGTTAATTAATGAATTCGCATGCACAAAGATTTTTTTAAGTATTTATGATACTAACATACATGCTTTAAGCCTTTATAAGCGCTATGGTTTCACCTTTAATGGAGAATTGGATTTTAACGGAGAAAAAGTGATGGAATTAATCGTATAGCTTTTTATGTATCATTTTAGACCAGAAAAAAAGGAGCAATAAGCAAATGCATTTTAAAATCGAAGCTATTAAAACTACAAAGGAGTTTAATAAAGTGAAAGCATTAATCTCCGAATCATTCCCTAGAAATGAGCAGATTCCATTTTGGTTTCTTCTATGGAAGTCGAAGAAAAACTTCGTAGACCTATTAGGTGTATATGCTGATAATTCGTTAGTAGGTTTTATTTATTTAATTACACATAAAGATTTAACCTTTGTTTTGTATTTTGCTATTGATAATAAGCATAGATCAAAGGGGTTTGGTAGTATGGCAATTAGTAAGTTGAGGGAGTATTGCCCAAATAATCGAATCATGCTTAACATAGAAGCAGTTAAAGAAAATGCAAGTAATTATGAGCAAAGAGTTAAAAGAAAGAAGTTTTATATAAATAATGGGTTTAAAAACGCTAGTCTTATGATAGAAGAGAATAGTAATAATTTATTTGAAGTTTTAGTAAATAACAGCGATGTTACAGTAGCAGAATACGCTAATCTGTTAAAGCGATTTACTGGAAGATTGCTATATCTATTTTTTAAGCCGAAATTTATCCGATAGATTCAACATATCAAAGCTAATGTAAAAATTGGCTTTGATCTTTTTTATGTCTGAAACCTATTGTTCTATATTTCGTATATGTAAACAAAGCCTATTACGAATAAAGTCTCTTGAACCAAAAGGAGGTAAATCAAAATGAAAAAACTATCGACTATCGGAAAGATAAATTTAATTGCAGGTACGCTATTTGTACTAATGGGGATATTGGCTTTTTTTAGTGGATATTTGCCAGGCAGCTTTTTTGTGGAGATGGAGCCTTTCTTATTTATTCCTATTGGCCTTTCCTTATTATTGTCCGCTTTGTCCTTTCAAAAGGCAGATGGAAATTAACGTATTTTTATAACTTTTGGCTGGTTTTGTCAATGAAGGCTTAACGAGTATAATAAAAGTGGATAAATGTAATACGTATCTAAACTTTGGGGAGCACACTAATGATAACTAATATAAAAGAGTATCTATTATATGATAACTTTAATGAACTTGCCGTTGATATTTTAACCTTGGCAAAAGAGATATTACCAGACAGCTTTCTGTTTTTAAGTGCCATTGTCAATAATGAACAGCATATTTTGAAGACTTCTCCTAATACGGAGCATATTAACATTAGAGAGGGAATATCGCTCCCGCTGAAAGTGGCAGTTTGCAGCAGGATTGATTTTACTAAAGGTATCCCATTAGTCTATGAGGATATAAGTAAGGAATCTAGCCTAGATGATATCAAGGGAATATACTCTAACACGAATGTGAATGCTTATTTAGGTGTGCCGGTAATCTTAAGGGATGGCGAGGTTTTTGGGACTTTATGTGCTGTTCATGAGAAGGCTGCACAGTTTAATGAGAAAAGTATAAAGCTGATTGAAAAAATTGCGAAAATGTTTTCTTATTACTTAGAGCTAGAGCAATTAGCATACAGAGACCATTTAACAGGCAGTTATAATCGGCATTTTCTTGAAAGATATTTTAATGAATTTGCCCATGAGGATGGCGCAATTTTCTTTCTAGATTTAGATTGTTTTAAAGAGATAAATGATAGCCTTGGCCATGATACAGGTGATTTGATATTAAAAGAAGTCGCCCTTAGAATGGAGGCAGTCATGCGGCAGAGGAATATAAATGGAGCGGTATTTCGGTTAGGCGGAGATGAATTTATTATTAACTTAGTTGGAAAATTAAGCGTTCAAGAAATCGAGGAAATAGCAGAGGCTTTTATTGAAAGATTATCGTCCTGGGATTTTCAAATCAAGGAGTTTAACTTATCTGTGAGCATTGGCATTGTTCAATACACAAATACAATGAAACTGACGTTAAATAAACTGCTGAAAAAAGCAGATAATGCTTTATATCGGGCGAAAACTAGTGGGAAAAGTACCTACTGCTTTTTTTGATTTTTGGATGAGATTTATATGTGCAGAACCAGTAGAGCACAAAAAATATCCAAAACTAAGCAAATAAGCAGGGAAATTATTTATTGACTTCTACATTAGTTGTAATTATAATGAAAAACGAAATTCGAATACTAAAATTATTTAGGTCGTGGATTTTTCTAGAGTGAACTCTATTTTCGCCACACAAATGTTGTGAGACATTTGTGTGGCTTTTTTTATGCGCCGAAGGGGGATTTAAATTTGAGTAAATGGCATTATGTATTATTTGTTTTTTTAGGTGGCTGCAGTTACGGAATATTATCTACGTTTGTAAAGCTTGCATACGGAGCTGGGTTATCTGTTAACGAGGTAACGGGGGGACAATATTTTATTGGTACTTTAATTATTTGGATACTCGTTTTGTTTATGAAAAAGAGGGGAGTTTCTGGTAATCAAGCCATAAAGTTAATTTTATCGGGCATTCCATTTGGACTGACAGGCATATTTTATTATCAATCCTTACAAACACTTCATGCCTCATTAGCCATTATCTTTTTGTTTCAATATATCTGGATAGGATCATTATTAGAAATGGTGTTTTTAAAGAACAAGCCTTCGAAGGAAAAATTAATAGCAATAGGTATTCTGCTGGCAGGGTCGCTATTAGCTGCGGGGATTACCTCGGAAACTGGTGTTCACATTACATGGCAAGGTATGATGTGGGGACTGCTTGCTGCTATAACCTTTGCAACGTTTATTTTTCTGAGCGGTACAGTTGGACATAATACGGAACCGCTGTTGAAAAGCGCACTGCTTTCCTCAGGCGGCTTAATCGTTGTTTTTATCATCTTTCCACCAGTATATTTTGTGGATGTGTCTGTTCTAGGCGGATTTATACAATATGGATTAATACTAGGAATATTTGGTGCAGTGCTTCCGCCGCTTTTATTATCCATTGGTATGCCTAAAGTCGGCCCAGGACTCGGCACAATCCTGACAGCTTCAGAGCTTCCGGTAGCTGTATTAATGTCTGCGTTAATACTGCGTGAACAAGTAGGTGTTTGGCAATGGTTTGGTGTTGCTCTCATATTAGGAGGCATTATGGTGAGTAATGTCAAAATGTTTAAACCAAGAAATATTTCAAGTCCCAATTGGTAAGGGATATGCGGAGCTGTCCATTAATTAATGGACAGATCCAGTTTATTGCATGCTACCAATCAATGCTGTTTTTGCCTCTGAAAAATTTTCCCGATGGTCCGTCAGACCCAATAGCAGTTAACCATAAGATGGACTCAGCAGCTTGCTTCGGTGTCGTTGGAGCAGAAGTTCCACCCATATCTGTGCTTACCCAGCCAGGATCGGCTGCGTTTACTTTGATATCACCTTTGACTTCTCCCGCAATTAATTGTGTTAAACCGTTTAAAGCAAACTTAGACAATTTATACGCTCCGACTTCTGGAGATGTTAATTGGCTTAAACGGCCATAATCAGAAGAAATATTAATAATTCTTCCATATCCGTATTTTTCCATGAGAGGCAGAAAGGACTGAATGGTATAGTAAGCCCCAAAAAAGTTTGTTTCCATTGTTTTTTCCAAAATGGCAGGGTCCATAGTTAATAAACTTTCATCTTCGTCTAAATAAACACCTGCATTATTAATCAAAACATCTAATCTTCCAAAGTGCTGATCTACCGTGATGGCGGCTTGGCGAATGCTTTCATGATTGTTCACATCCATCTCGAGAAAAGATACTTCTAAATTTGATTTGCGGAGTTTTTTAACAGCTTCTAGCCCTTTTTTTGAGTCTCGGCTTGTTAAGATAACTTTAAAACCTTTCAAAGCCAATTGGCGGACCAGTTCATAGCCAATTCCGCGATTACCGCCAGTGACTAGGGCAACTTTTGAGTCTGTAAACATATTATTATCCTCCTTGAAAAGAATGGAATTTATCTTGACACTTGATGTACAGGAGTCATCATATAGTTTCTAAGTACAATAGTTACTAAACTTAACACTAATGAAAGAATTCCAACTAATACAACATATTGCGTACCCATTGATGCTATTAAAAGTCCGCCTGCAGCTGACCCGACAGTTGTCCCAACGTTGCAAGAAGAGATAAAGAGTCCGTTAGCAAAATCAGGTGCTTCAGGGGCTGAAGACGTAATTAAATATTGATTAATATTCGCCATTATTCCCCCTGCTAAAATTCCCCAAATGAAAGTAAGCATTGCCATTGGCAGCGGATACTGTCCTGTGAAGAATAAGAGGATGTAAACAGCACTTAATAGTAGAGGGAAATATACTACAGATTTAATCGGGTTTTGCGTAAGCAGCTTTCCTGCGACAATATTACCAATCATATTGGCCCCGCCAAAAATAAACAGCGTTAAAGTTATTGTATTTGGAGACATATTCGTTACTGTCTTCAAATATTCCGTGAAGTAGCTGTAAACTCCAAATACAGATGCATTTAATAAAATAACTGTCACAATAGAAATCCAGATTATTGATTTCTTTAAGACAGACAGCTGTGCACCGTAAGATTGTTTTACTTCGACAGGCATAGAAGGGACAAAAATGAATGTCGCAATAAAGACTATAACAGTAACAACAGCAAAGAATGCCATCGCCATTTCATAAGATAGGACACTATCAATAAAACTTGCGATTGGCACACCGGCTACCATACCCGCAGATACGCCAATAAATACTTTAGAAACAGCTTTTGGAGCTTCTTCTTTACTAACAGAGGAAGCAGCAACTGTAAAAGCCATCGAACAATAAATAGGATGAAAAAAACCTAGAACGACTCGTGTTAATAATAAAACAGTAAAATTAGTAGTAAATACAGACACAATATTCCCTAGCACAAACATGCCTAAAACAATTAACATGACTGTTTTTCGATTTATCCCTGAAAACAATAACGGCATTATTGGACCAGAAATAGCAATCGCGAGTGCAAACAGACTCACCAGCAAGCCGGCAGTTGATACACTGACATTAAATTGTTCAGCAATCGAGGGCAATAACCCGATAACCCCCATTTCGGTATTTAAGATGCCAAAAACTCCTATAGTTAAGATGAATATTAATAATTTTTTATTATACAAAAAAATCCCTCCATAAAATTCTTCATTTTACCGGTGCAGCAAAGGTATTACGCGATGACAAGTTTTTTGTAAGTATAAAGGTTAGAGTTAACTCTAGTTCAAGAAGTATTTTTGAAAAAAAATTGTTTTTTTTATTTGGAGGGAGGGGCATTTAATAAAAAGAGCCATCTAACCTACTGGTTGTAGGTTAGATGGCTCTATGTTAATTTAAACTGCCAATTTTTTCAGTTTTATGAATATCTTCTGTGCCTGCCTCTAAGGCAGTCTTATAATAGTCGCATTTATGTTTAATAATTTCCATCGTTTTATTTATTTCTGCCAGCTGTGCTTCAACAGCGGCTTTCCGTTCTAAAAACATGTCATATCTCTGCTGGAGGGTAGCATCTCCATCCTGACACCAATCAATGAAACTTTTAATTTCCTTTATAGGCATCCCAGTAGATTTCAGACATTCAATGATCCTTAATGCGCCAATATCCGACTCTTTAAACAATCTTGTTCCATTAGTTGTTCGTTCTACAAAAGGCAAAAGGCCTTCTTTGTCATAATAACGGAGCGTATAGGTGGTAAGGTTTAATTCTTTCGCTACTTCACTAATAGAGTATGTGTTCATTGTTTCACTCCTTATTCTTCTATAAATATAGATTTAGAGTTAACTCTAGGATGCGAGGCCAATTCTATCATGGTTATTTACTGATTGTCAAAGCTGATTTTAAAAATATTGTAAATTATCATAAAAATGGATAATTCACTTGACTTAGAGTTAACTTTAAGGTTTATCATATTTGCTAGTAAAAGTTTTAACTAGGAATATAGTGTAATTTGTTTTGTGTTTAAACTAAATTATTAACATGAAAGTTAACTGATTTTTACTAGGTGTTATTTTATATCCAAAACAGTTAACTGAATTTCTAATAGGAAGGTGATTATCATGTTGGTAACAAAGGAAACGGTAAGACTGATCCGGGGATTGCAAGCAAGAAATACGACGATATTTGTTGCTAAAGCCCGTTCTTTTAGTAGTGATGTGTTTCTAACTAAGAATGGTAAAGCTTCAAATGGAAAAGAAATTATGAAGGTAATGGACTTAAATGTAAACACTGGTGATGAAATCACCTTGTTAGTCGATGGACCAGATGAGAAGGACGCCATCCATACATTAAAAAAATTCCTATTTAATAAGTAGAAATATTTAGTATTTACTTGGAATTTTCTATGACCAATCTGCAAAAAAGACTCACTACCAAGAACGTTATTCCGATGATTCATATCACATCTGTCCATGACGACGAAGTTTTCCTATTCCGAAAATACAGCTGAAGTTAATCATAAAGAAAAGGGGAATAACCAATGAATTGGTACCCCTCTTTTTCTTATTACAGATTTTACGGAACGAGAAAGCCCATTCCTTAAGGTGTGGGATGAATAAAGTGTACCCTTTGTAAAGGACATTTAAAAAAAGCCTAGGCAGTTTTAAGAAGATGATCTCTGTATTGAACAGGGGTCATCTTTTTTAAGTTCCACTGATATCTATAGTAATTGTAATAAATC